>JAUYMQ010000274.1 GCA_030698575.1 Deltaproteobacteria bacterium | reverse complement strand
ACCGAGCAGTGGTTCGTGAGCATGTCGGTGAACGATCTGCGGGAGCGCGCCCTCAGGGAGGTCGAGAAAGTCGAATGGATTCCGCGCTGGGGACGCGAGCGGATAAAGGGCATGGTGGAGAACCGTCCCGACTGGTGCATCAGCCGCCAGCGCAAGTGGGGCGTGCCGATCCCGGTGTGGCGTTGCGCGAACAAGGAGTGTGGCCCCGAGCGGGAATTTCTCATCAGCGCCGATGCGATGAACAATGTGGCGGACATCTTTGAGCGGGAGGGATCGGACGTCTGGTTCGCCGAAGACGGCCCCTGGGCGCCGGGCGATCTCGATCCGCTGCTCCCCCCGGGGGCAACCTGTCCTAAGTGCGGGGACGCGAAGCTCGTCCGCGATACGAGCATCCTGGACGTGTGGTTCGACTCGGGGGCGAGCTGGGCGGGCGTGCTGGAGCGCCGCGAGAACCTGAGGCGCCCCCCTGGCGAGGGGCCTCCGGCCGACATGTATCTCGAGGGGAGCGATCAGCACCGGGGCTGGTTCCAGTCGTCGCTTCTCGTCTCGGTGGCGACGCGTGACGCCGCCCCCTACCGCACGGTGCTCACACACGGTTTCGTCGTCGACGAGGACGGACGGAAGTACTCGAAGTCCACGCCGAACTTCGTGCCCCCCGAGAAGATCATCAAGAATCAGGGCGCCGAGATCCTGCGCCTCTGGGTGAGCGCCGAGGACTACAGCCGCGAGATCAGCTTCTCGGACGACATCCTGAAACAGCTGAACGAGGCCTACCGGAAGATTCGCAACACCTGCCGCTTCCTTCTGGGGAACCTGGCGGACTTCGACCCTGCGCGGGACCGCGTGCCGGCCGCTCGCATGCTGGGCATCGATCGCTGGGCGCTCCACCGGCTTGCGAAGCTCATAGAGCGCGTGGTCCGCGGCTACGAGAAGTACGAGCTCCACGTGGTCTTCCACGCGCTCAACCAGTTCTGCACCGTGGATCTCTCGTCTCTCTATCTCGACATTCTGAAAGACCGCCTTTACTGCGACGGTGAGCGGAGCCCCGAGCGGCGGTCGGGGCAGACCGTACTCTACGAGACGCTGCAGGCGCTGACTTCCCTCATGGCCCCGGTGCTCTCCTTCACGGCGGAGGAGATCGCCGGCCACATTCCGGGCGAGAAGAGGCCCTCGGTGCACCTGGGTGGCTTTCCCGGAGTCGATCCGGCCTGGAAGAACGACGCGCTGGCTGAGGAATACGACCGGCTGCTGAAGATTCGCGGTGAGGCGGGCAAAGCTATCGAAGCCGCGCGCCAGCAAAAGCTGATCGGAAGCTCGACAGAAGCTAAGGTAGAACTCGACGTCTCAGATGAAGATCGAGAGTTTCTGGAGAAATGGTTGAGCGCAGAAGAAAAGAAGCGAAGAGAATTGTTCGACTTCTTTTTGGTGGCGAATATTGTTTTCCGACCACTACCTCCGAAAATGGTTACCGAAGGGCGAGATCAAATCTTCGTCAGCGATCTCGTCAAGGGAATGAGGGTCAGGGTGGGAGCAGTCGACGAAGATTGGAGCAAGTGTGCCAGGTGCTGGGTCTATCGCAGCGACGTAACTATGGACGGCGACTACGCCGGGGCCTGCGGACGTTGCCGGAAGGTGCTCGCGGGGCGCGGGGCGGCGGCATGACGCCGAAGTTGAAGATCTTTCTCCTGGTCACGCCGCTCGTGGTCCTGCTGGACCAGTTCACCAAGTACCTGGTGAACACGCACCTCGCGCCATACGCTTCCATCACGGTGGTCGAGAATTTCATCCACCTCTCTCATGTGCGAAACCCGGGCGGCGCCTTCGGGGTTCTCTCCTGGGTGGGTCCGAATTTCTTCGTCGTCATTGCCGGGCTCGCGATCGGCGTCGTGTTCATCTTCTTCTGGAGCCTGGGGCGCGACCAGCGCCTTCCCGCCACCGCCCTTTCGCTCATCCTGGGCGGGGCGGTGGGCAACCTCGCCGATCGCGTGCGGCTCGGATCGGTGGTGGATTTTATCGACGTTCACTGGCACTCGCTTCGCTGGCCGGCCTTTAACGTGGCCGACGCGGCGATCACCGTGGGGGTCGTCCTGCTCGTTGTTGAGCTTCTGACCACCGAGTCGCACAAGCGGCAGGAGCTGGTCGGCGAATCGGCGCCGGCAGACTGAGCGAGGGACGCGGGAGCGGGCATGCATCCGAATCTCTTCGAAATACCTTTCCTCGGCGGGTTGACCGTGCACACCTACGGCGTCCTGCTGGCCGTGGGCTTTCTGGCCGGCGCGACGTTTTGCGTGCACCAGGCCCGGCGTTACGGCGAGAACCCCCAGCAGCTCCTTGATCTCAGCTTCTACATTCTGATCGCCGCCATCCTCGGCTCGCGGCTCTACTACGTGCTCATCGAATGGGATTACTACGCGCGCTATCCGCTCCAGATCCTGAACTTCACGCGCGGCGGGCTCGTCTTCTACGGCGGCGCCATCGGCGCCATTCTGACGTCGATCTTTTTCATGCGGCGCTGGAAGATGCCCGTGTGGCGCACCTGCGATCTCATGGCGCCCGCGGTGCCGCTCGGAATCGTTTTCGGGCGCCTGGGGTGCTTCGCCGCGGGTTGCTGCTACGGCCGCCCGACGGATGTGCCCTGGGCCGTTGTCTTCAACAATCCGGACGGCATCGCCACGCGCGGAATCCCGATCCACCCCACGCAGATCTACGCTTCGCTTGACGGGCTCGTGCTCTTTGTCGCCCTCGTGATTCTGCAGCGCTACAAGCGTTTCCATGGCCAGGTCTTCAGCGCTTTCCTGATCGGATACGCTATTCTCCGCTACGCGATCGAGGAGCCTTTCCGTGGTGGTGAGCGCGGAGCGGCGGTGGAGGGAATCAGCGTGTCGGTGGCCACCGGCGTGCCGGTGCTCCTCGTGGGCGTCGCGCTGATGCTCTTTCTCGGCTACCGGGCGCGCGCTGCCCGGAGCTCCGGCACGGCCGCGCACCCTTAAGGCGGCCGGGCCTGAGTAGTCCGTTTTCGCCGGAGCACGAGGCCGCGAGGTTCCTTTCCCATGCACTTCGTTCGCTACCAGGTTGCCCGGGACCAAGCGGTCTGGGGTGAAGTGCGCGACAACCGGGTACACTGCCTCGGACCGGCACCCCCCTGGGAGGGGCGCCAGCCGACAGGCGATGAATCGCACCTCGACCACGTGACGCTGCTCGCGCCCGCCTGCCCCACCAAGATCGTCGCCATCGGCCTCAACTACCGCGACCACGCCGCCGAGATGGGCGCCGATCTTCCCTCCGAGCCGCTTCTCTTCCTGAAGCCTCCCTCGGCCATCGTCGGGCCTGAGGCGGAAATCCTCCTACCGCAGGCTTCGGCAAGGATCGATTACGAGGGAGAACTGGCCATCGTGATCGGGCGGCGGGCCAGCCGCGTTTCGCCGGAGGATGCGCGCAGGCACATCTTCGGCTACACGTGCCTGAACGACGTCACGGCGCGGGACCTGCAGGCCAAAGACGGCCAGTGGTCGCGGGCGAAGGGTTTCGATACCTTCGCTTGCGTGGGTCCGGCCATCGCGGCCGCGGTCGATCCGTCGGATCTGGCCATCGAGACCTGGCTGAACGGCACGCGGGTCCAGGCCTCCCGCACCTCCCAGCTCATCTTCGG
>JAUYMQ010000617.1 GCA_030698575.1 Deltaproteobacteria bacterium | reverse complement strand
CATCGGCGTCGACATCTCCGGGGGGAACGCGGCATTTGTCGACCGCACCAAGGCGCGCTTCTGCGGGACCGGCATCCGGAGCGCGGGAGACAACACGCGCATCGTTCGCGCGGCAGTTGAGGACAGCGAGTCGGACGGGGTCTCTTGCACGGGCGGCTCGAACCTGCTCGTGCAGGCAGGAACCTTCGTTGGGAACCGCGGCTCGGGCGTGATCCTGCGCGACAGTTGCAAGAGCGCCTCGGTGAGGGACAACACCATCGACTGTGTCTCGCGGTCCACCCAGCCAAAATTTCCTCTGCCCCCACGACCGCCCGGCATTGCCGGCGTCGTCGTGAGGGCCTCCGGCATGTTCACGATCGTCGAGAACATGGTCACGAGCTGCGACGGGACCTGCTACGCCCTCACACAGAACCTCCAGACGCCGCTGACCTCCCCCGGCGGCGGCTATGTGGGTTCGAACGTGGCGCAGAATTGCAAGGATGAGGGATTTCTCGTCGAGCTGAGCTTCGACGGATGGGTGCTGGAGCAGAACATCGCTCTGGGGAACGACCCCGGTTTTCTGGTGAACTCCAGCCGCAACGCCTTCGTCCGGAACTTCGCCAGCGGTAACTCGGCCGGATTCATCGTCGACTCCGTCCTCTCCGAGCGGCGGAACGCGACCAATCCGGCGGATAACATCGGCATTGAGAACGTCAGTCTCGACGATATCGCGTTGCCCCTGGATCTCCAATGAACTCTGCCACGCGGCCAGCAGGCCGCCTCCTCTCGGTTGCGATCATATTTGTTGCCGCGCTCTGCAGCATGGCGCAGATCGTGCCGCCCCCTCCGCGAAACGGCCTCGTTCTGAAGGTCGACCCCACCGACCCGCGGGCCTTCCAGACCATCGGGCAGGCGGTTGCCGCGGCGAGGCGATTCGACGTCATTTCGATCAGCTCGAACGGGAATCCCTACAACGAGTGCATCGACGTCGTCGGACGCTTCGACGTCGAGTTCAGGGGAAGCAAGGGTAAGACCAAGGTCGTCATCGACGGCACCGGTGCCTGCCCCGCCTCGCAGCCGGCCTTCAGCATCTCTCTGAGCCGGCACATCTACATCAAGAACATCGAGCTCATGGGCAACCCGGCGGGCACGGGTTTCTTCGTCGATCACTCGGGGGACGTTCGATTAATAGGGGTGGTGGCCTCGGGATTCGCGGACTGCGGGCTCCGCACAACTCTTTCCACCCTGGCCACCTACGTGGAGGATTCGATTTTCACCGACAATCCCGGCGGCGGATTCTGCCTGAACGGAAACGGCTTCTATTTCGACAATGTCCATACCGACCGGAACGGCGACGCGGGAATCCAGTTCGAGGGCGTCTCGGGCGGGCGCGGCATCAACGCCTGGTTCATCAACCTCTATTCAGGGCCGGAGCAAGCCGTGGGCATCACCCATGGTGCCGGCGCCGGACTCGACAACGTCGCAGTCACTCGCTCGACCTTCGGCGCCCGCGGCACCACGCCGCAGCCGGGGGCAATGGGCATCACCGGCAGCGGACGGTACCTCGAGGTCACACGCGCGAGTCTCTACGGCATGGGGATCAACGTCGGCGCGAGCGGATGGCTGTCCCGGAACGTCATCTCCGATTGTCCCGCTACCGGCATCCGGATCGGGCCCACCCCGCTCGGGATGTGGCTTCAGGCGAACAACGTCTCGAATTGCGATGGGCTGGGTTACGATCTGGCGGGCACCTTTGCGGAGCGAAACATTTCGAGAGAAAACGGCGGCGGCGGCTTCCTGGCGCGGGATGGCGTTTTCCTGGAGCGAAACACAGCGCGCGACGACGGCGGGCCCGGGTTCGCTCGCGTCGGCACCGACAACGCCGGGCGGGGAAACCGCTCGGATGACGCCGTCCCGCCCGATTTCGAATAGAGACGTCCCCATCTCCTGCCTTCCCCTGGGCAGCCGCAGGTGAACGGAGCGCCCCCCGATGAGCACCCCGGACAGGGGTCCCCTTCTGTTGGTACTCGCGGGTCTTGTCGCGTTCCTGGCCTTCTACGTCCTTGGCCGTGAAAGTTCCCCCGTGCCGCCTCCCTCGACGCCCTCCATCGCCCGGACCACCGAAGGCGCTGCGTCCGCCCCGCCGCTTGACGCGGCGAACGGGCGGGCGATCACCGCAAAGAAGGGCGACCGGCCGGAGGAGAAACCGCCGGGGTCGACGCCCGGGAGCGAAGCCGTCGCCGAGGCCTCCCGGAAAGCGCGCGCCGAGGCCGAAGGCGAGGTCGTTGCCGGAGGAGCGGATGGGGCGTATGTCGACGAAACGGGAGAGGGGTCGGGCCTGGACGCACTCTTCCGGCACACGCTCGGTGGATCCCCGGCAAGCCCGGCCGGCGCCGGCGCTCCGGCCAACGCCGCCGAGGGCGGCGCCGTTGGACCTGAAGAGGACGCAGCCCCGCTCCCCGAGTGCGAGAAGCCCATCATCAGCAAGTCGGTCTTCCACCTCGAGTTCCAGCCGGAGATGCGCTCGGCCTTCGACGCGGCGCTTCAGCTCGCGCGCACGGGCG
>JAUYMQ010000600.1 GCA_030698575.1 Deltaproteobacteria bacterium | reverse complement strand
GTCGACTATACGCGCCCCGGATTTGCGGTCGTCTACCTCGAGGGCGAACCGCCGCCGGCCGGAACGCTCCGGATCAATCTTGATGCCTCTCGCTTGGGTCCGCGCATGGAGCCGATGAACGGTGCCGTGGGCCTCGGCGGCAAGGTCATTGTCAGAAACGAGACCAGCGAGCCGCATATCGTTTCCTGCCCGGAACTCAATTTCCTGAAGCGCGTATCGCCCGGGGACGAAGCTTCGATCGACACGGTCGAGCAAGGCAGCCACAGGGTCTTCATGCTCGACGCTCCAGCCGTGAGCGCAACGTTCTTTGTCGCGCCGGGGCCCTTTACGGTTGTCGGGTCGGATGGGCGGTGGCAGATCGAAGGCGTCAACCCCGGCGTAAAGAAGCTCCGCGCCTGGCACCCCCGATTTCCGCCGTCCCTCAGGGAGGTGGAAGCACCCGGGAGCAAAGTCATTGAGGTGAACCTCGAACTGGCCGTCGACGAGCCGGCAAGCTTGTAGCCCGGATGGGTGCATGAAACATCGGATCGGACCGTTAATCCTGATTGCGACGGCGCTCCTGGCCCCGGCCCTCGAGTGGCGCCCGGCGCTCGCCGAGCCGGCGACGGAGGATCTCGCGCAGCGGGTGAAGGAGCTCGAGAGCCGGCTGAAGGATCTGGAGACGAACCGGCGGTTGGAGGGCGATCTGCAGCGGTTCGACGCCCTGACGGGGCGACTGGATGATCTCGAGGTCGCCGTGCAGGAATCCTCCACGGGCGTGCCTCGCTGGGTCCGTGATCTCCGGATTTCGGGAGGCGCCAATCTCGGCTACTTCGAGGGGGGCGATAACAGCTGGTTCCCCGACGGGTCTTTCCAGGTGTGGGATTCGCGGCTGTTCGTGGAGGGTGATCTGGGGAGAGACATTTCATTCGGGGAGAAGCGGGTCATCCGGGACATAAGCTTTCTCTTCGAGTGGGACCTGGTGAGACTGGGCGAGCTTTCGAACCAGGTCGGCGAACTCTATGTCGACTTTCACGGCGTCTTCGACACCGACTGGGTGAACCTCCAGTTCGGGAGATTCCAGATTCCGGTCGGGGAGAACTACCTTCGATTCGGCCAGGGATACCGTGACAATCCTTTCATCTCGAACACCGTGGGAGGGCCGTGGTGGTGGGACGAGGGGCTGAAGGTTTACGGCGCCGGCTACAACGGAAAGCTCGGCTATGTGGCGTCCGTGACGAACGGTGAGACCCCGTTCAACTCGTCCCGGGACGAGAACAAGCAACTGACCCTGAAGCTGTTCACCAATCCGACCAGGTGGCTTCACCTCAGCGCCAGCGCCCTCCGATCAGGGAAGCTGGGATCCAATTCGGTACCCGGCCTCGCGTCGCTCTGGCTCGGGGAATCCTTTCCCCGGGCTTTCGGTTCCGGGACCGGTGTGCCGAACTTCGATCACGGCGTCGCGGTGCCGGACGGCCCGTTCCAGCTCGAGAACGTTTCGCTCTACGGCGCGGACGCCATTCTCTCTTTCGAGGACAAGGTTCGGCTCTGGCTCGCCTACGGCATCGTGGGCGTCGATTCGGAAGGACCGGACATCTACGACAGGAATCTCAGCTACTGGATCGCGGAACTGATTCTTCAGGGAAGGCTGGCGTCGCCCGCGCTCACGCCGCTCTACCTGGGCGTTCGCGCCAACGGCTACGGAACCTACGACGACAACGAAGGCTACCTGCTGGATCTCAACCGTGCAGGCACCCTCGGCTACAACATGAAGAGCCTGAACGCCTACTCTCTCGTGCTCGGCTGGCACCTGACCGAGAAGACGACGCTCAAGGCGGAGTACACGATTCAGGATATCGACCTGGTCAGGGGTGTCGCGCCCGCGATGACCAGCGCGGCGGGACGCGCGAACTATTTCGCGTTTGAACTTGGATTCTTCTTCTGAGGCGCCCGTGAGTTTGCCATTGTCCGGATCACAAGGAGACGTTTCCCGGCTGTGCCGGCGTGCGTTCATGCGAGCGGTCTCGCTCGCGCTGCTGGCCACATCGCCGCTCCTGCTGCCTTTGGCCGCGGGGGCGGAGAACGTATCGGGCAAGGTGAGCCTCGATCTCGGCGAAACGAGCATCGCCGATGTC
This sequence comes from Deltaproteobacteria bacterium, assembly GCA_030698575.1. GTDB lineage: Bacteria > JAUYMQ01 > JAUYMQ01 > JAUYMQ01 > JAUYMQ01 > JAUYMQ01. The sequence goes on along the minus strand of JAUYMQ010000600.1, from coordinate 571 downwards.
TCTCCCCTCGTCGTGTATCTCAGCCCCCTGGAAGGGCAGGGAAGCCACCCGATCCCTCCGGAAGTGCCTGTAATCCAGCAGAAAGATGCGCGCTTCACCCCTGATTTCCTGCTCGTGGCGGCCGGCCAGACGGTCAGGATGCCGAACAATGACGTGATCATTCACAACGTGTTCTCGTTCTCGAAGGGGAACGAGTTCGACCTCGGCCTGTATCCGCGTGGAAATTCGCGGAAAGTGAAGCTGCGCCACCCGGGCGTCGTCAGGATTTACTGCTCGATACATGAATCGATGAACGGCCTTATCTTCGTTTCGCCCTCGCCCTACTTTGCCAAGGTCAAACCTTCGGGAAGCTTCGAGATAGCGGGTGTACCGCCGGGGAAATACCTGGCCAAAACCTGGAGCGCGATGCTCCCGGAGCTTGTCAAGCGGGTGCTGGTCGAGCCGGGGAGCGCCCCGGTTGTGAATCTCACAGTGACGGCAGGAGAGACGGGCCGACACTGAAAACGCCGGTCGCGAAGGCGGCCGTGCCGTGGCAGATGTGATCAACTATGCCGGAAGACAAGCGGGCGAC
>JAUYMQ010000595.1 GCA_030698575.1 Deltaproteobacteria bacterium | reverse complement strand
ATTGAACAGACCCTCAGACCGCCAGCCCCCAGCGCGCACGGATTCTCGTTTCGAGGCGCGCGAAAAGGAGCCGGTCGGCCAGCATGCCGATGGCCACGATGATCAGCATGACCGCGACCACCTGGCTCATGTCGTTCAGATCCCGGCCCACCATCAGCAGATGTCCGAGACCGAGTCCCACGAAAAGCAGTTCGCCGGCCATCAACGCGCGCCAGGCGAAGGACCACCCGAGCTTCATCCCCGTGACGATCGACGGGAAGGCCGCGGGGAGGATCACGCGGCGATACAGATTGACGCCGTGAACCCCCATGTTGCGCGCGGCGCGGATGTAGATCGGCGAGACGTTCTTGATACCCGCGTCCGTCGCGATCGCAACGGCCAGGACCGCGCCCATGATCACCACGAAGAGGATCGCCCCCTCGTTCAGCCCGAACCACACCACCGCCAGCGGCAGCCAGCAGATGCTGGGGAGCGCCTGGAGCCCCTGGATGAACGAGCCCAGCGTCTCGTCGAGGAGCTTCACGCTGCCGATGACCATGCCGAGGAGAGTGCCCAGGATCACGGACAGGCCGTAGCCGATGGCGATGCGCTTCAGGCTCACGCTCATTCCGATCAGGAATGATCCGTCGGTGAGCCCGTTCCAGAGCGTATCGAGCACGGCCCAGGGGGATGGAAACTCGTAGGATTCCCAGATTCCCGCGCTAGATGCCGCCGCCCATATCGAAATCAGAACCAGGTAGAACCCGATCTTTCGCAAGGCGCCACTCAACACCCATCTCCTCTCGCATGGCCTTCTCGACCTCGGACTTGAGGTCGTTGTTGATCTGCCCCGCCGCCTCCGCGATGTGCGGATCCTCGATATGGCGGGGGTAAGAGTAGTCCAGCCTGAACTCCTTCAGTACGCGTCCGGGCCGGGACGAGAGCAGGACGACCCGCGTGGCGAGGCAAGCCGCCTCGCGCACGTTATGTGTGACGAACAGCACTGTTTTCTTGGTCCGGCCCCAGATCTGCTGTAGCTCCTGGTGGAGCACGTCGCGGGTCTGGGCATCGAGCGCGGCGAAGGGCTCGTCCATCAGCAGCACCTTGGGCTCAATCGAGAGGGCCCGGGCGATGGCCACTCGCTGCTTCATGCCGCCAGAGAGCTGGTGCACGAAGCTGTCGTGGAACTTCGAGAGATGCACCATGTTCAGGTAGTAGGTGGCCCGCTCCCGCTGCTCCTTCGCGGTGAGGCCGAGCCCCTTCAGGCCGAACTCGACATTGCGCACCACGTCGAGCCAGGGGAAGAGCGCCGACTCCTGGAAGATCATGATGCGATCCAGGCCCGGCCCCTCCACGGGCCTGCCATCGACCACGATGTCGCCGGAGGTGGGCATCTCGAGCCCCGCGACAAGATTGAGGAGCGTGCTCTTCCCGCAGCCCGACGCCCCCACGAGGCAGACGAATTCGCCGGGCTGCACCTCGAGGGACACGTCAATGAGGGCCTCCAGCACGACTCCGTTCTGCCGGAAGCTCTTTGAGACGTCCTTCATCCGGATCTTCATCCGACCTTCCTTCCGTCCATCCTTCCGTCCATCCGTCCGTCCATTCGCCCCTCAGCCTCCGCCCGCCACCGCCGCCGTCCCGAGCGGCCCGGCCGACACCCGCGGCCGGCCCATCCCGTCCAGCAAACCGTTCAGGATCGCGAGATCGATCAGCCCCGCAAGTTCCGGGGGGCGCTTCAGGTATCCGAGAGCGCGTGCGTTCTGCGCGTCTTTCTCGATGGACTTCCAGAGCGGGTCCACGAGCGGCTCGACGCGCGAGAGTCCCGCGCTGACTATCTCCTCGGGGAGCGCCTTGCCGAAAACACTCGCGACCTGCGCCCGAATTGACGCGACGGCCTGCTCGGGGTTCGCCCCGATCCAATCCGTCACCCCCACATGCGCCTCGAGCAGCGCCCGGACCACCGCCGGGTGATCTTTCATGAAACCCTGCCGCGCCACGATAACGGTCGTGGCATAGCGGCCGCCAGGCCAGAGCGAGCGTTCATCGACCAGCAGGCGGGCGCCGGCCTGCAGGATCAGCCGCGAGAGCCAGGGCTCGGGCACCATGGCGGCATCGAGCTGCCCCTGCTTGAACAGCGTGATCGTCTCGGGGTTCGGGACCGACAGCACGCGGACGCTGCCGCCGTGCTCGTAGGTCTTGAACCCCCGCTCGGCCAGGAAGCTGCGAAGCGCCACATCCTGCGTGCCGCCGAACTGGGGCACCGCGATCCCGCGCCCCTCCAGATCCTTCTCGCTCTCGATTCCAGCGCCCTCGCGGACGGCCAGGCCCGAGCCGCCGCTGGCGCTCCCGGAGACGATATGCAGAGCCCGCCCCCGCGACTGGACGAAACCGTTGATCGCCGGCACCGGCCCCACGTAGGCCATGTCCAGCTCGCCGGCGAACAGCGCCTCGATGATGGCCGGCCCGGCGTTGAAGGGCATCGGCTCGAGGCGGTAGGGCGCGGGCAGCGCTCGATCGAACTCGCCCCGGGCGAGACCCACCAGGGCCTGCGCGTGGGTCAGATTCGGTGCGTACCCCAGCCGGAGTACGTGCGGGTCGCGCTCCGGCCGGCACCCGGACCCAGGGGAGATCGCCAGGAGTAGCACCGCGATCGCAGCGCCCGACCGGGAGAGTCTCACGGAAGCTCCAGGGCCTCCCCGTCGAACTCCCTGCGTCCGGGGTTCCAGCGGAAGATGTTTGCCTCTTTCGGCTCGCCCCCGACAACCGAGATCACAACGTGGGCCGCCTCCGGGTAGGTCGCCTCCCCTTCCCAGATCGCCACGCGCTTGTCCTCGTCGGAGAAGTAGGCGCCCGCGTCGATGTGGCTGTGGTAGATGACGCGAAAAGCCTCGCCTCGCTCGCGGGCCTCTTTCATGATCGCGAACATGTCCTGCGGGTGAATGCTGTAGCCGTCGCGCGTGGTGCGCGGATGGGCCGCCGGATCCTCCGCGTGCAGATCGTCCTGCACGTTCCGGCAGCGCGTGAGGCGCGTGAGGCGTTCCGTCGTGCCGATGATGATGCCGCAGGCCTCGGCGGGGTAGGACTCCCGCGCGTGGGCCACCATGGCGCGCAGTATGGGCAGGGGGATCGGGAGCTTCACGTCGCGGAGCCTCCCGCGATCGCCGGCACCACGGTCACGGTCATGCCTTCCCGAAGCTCAGTCTCGAGATCCTTCAAGAACCGTACGTCTTCATCGTTCACGTACACGTTGACGAACTTGCGAAGCCGCCCCTGCTCGTCGAGCAGGCGGTCGCGGAGCCCTGCGTGCCGGCTCTCCAGATCGGCGATGAGCGCCGAGACCGTGCCGCCTGTTCCCGAGACCTCCTCCTGCCCGCCCGTCAGCTTGCGCAAGGGCGGGGGAATGCGGACCGTAATCGATGGCTGCCCCATACCTCAGGATCCTCCATGCTGCCCTGTTTCAGATGAAGTACATGTTTCCGGCGGCCTCACGCTCGATGCCGAGCCGTTCCGCCACGTGAACCAGTTCCTCGATGGTGAGCGATTCGAGCGCGTCCGCGACGCGCGCGACGACCACCCCCCAGATCTCCTCGTTCCCGCGCGCGGGCCCCGCTGCGGCGCCGCGCGGCGGCCCGCCGTTGGATCCCCCTACGAGCGCCTCGACCGAGCCTTCCGTCGCGCGCACGATGTCGCCGATCGTCACCCGCGCGGGCGGCCGCGAGAGGGTGTAGCCCCCGCGAGGGCCGCGCTTGCTGCGGAGGATCCCGCCGCGCACGAGGCGCTGAAAAATCTGCTCGAGGTAGCGCGGCGGTATTTCCTGACGGCTCGAAATGGTTTTGGCTTGGTGCGGCGCGCCGGTCTCGTGGTATGCCATGTCGAGCACGGCGAGCACGGCGTAACGCACCTGGGATGTAAGCCGCATGGGTAATCCCGCCGGGCCTCACGCCTCCGGCGTGGCCCGGTTTTCGGTCCAGAGGTGGGTGGCTAATTTCCAGCTATAAGGTCAAGAATAATAGATAAACGAAGGCGGGATAGGCTGTCAAGGCCAAAAATATAGGTATTTCTGGGGAAATTAATTAACAGCTATGGACTCAAGAAATAGCCGGCGGGGCTATGTCATTGCGAGGAGGGCC
>JAUYMQ010000589.1 GCA_030698575.1 Deltaproteobacteria bacterium | reverse complement strand
TGGAATCCGATGGTGATCGAGCAGCGCATCGGGAGGGTGCACCGCATCGGGCAAAAGCGCGAGGTCCACATCGTGAACCTGGCCGCGGCCGGCACCATCGAGTCGTACATCCTCCAATTGCTCGACAAGAAGATCAAACTGTTCGAGCTGGTCGTGGGCGAGCTGGACATGATCCTGGGCGAGTTCGGCGGCGCGCAGAAGTTCGAGGTGCGGCTCGCGGACGAGTGGCTGGCGGCGGAGAACGACGAAGACTTCGAGCGCCGCGTGGAAACGTTGGGCCTCGATCTCGAGCGGAGCAGTGCGGCCGGCCGGGAACAGGAGCAGCTGAACTCGGCGATCGCGCCGGACGACAACGCCACACGGCTCGAGCGGCGGTTCGATACGCTCTCTGTTCCCGCGCGGCTGCGGCTCGGTCTGGGCACGAGCCACGTCGTGAAGGCCGCGGGATGGGAGGCCAAGCGGCAGCGCGTCCGCATCACGGTCACCGAGCTGCTCGAAGCGCTCGAATCGATCGAGCCTATCGGCGGCGTCACCACCACGCAGCCCCCCTCCGCGGGCAGTCATTCCGAATACGGCGCCCTCGTGCGGCTCACCGGTTTGACCAGCGCGGGCCGCGCGATCACGCTCGTCGCGCAGGTCGAGCGCCTCCCGCTGGCACTGGTCGACATCTCCGTGGAGTCCGCGTGACGGCCCGACGCAAGGTCCATCGTCCCCCCTCTCCCGGAGGGAGAGGGGGAAAGGGGGTGAGGACCCAAGGCCGAGCGGGTCAGGGGGTGAGGACCAAACGGGCGCGCAAAACCGTCCAGGAGGTGAAGACCGACGCGCGTATCTGGCCGCTGTTGGAGCGGTACTGCAAGCTCGCCAAAGTGAAGCTGATGCCGCGCGGCGCCGATCTGTACGACATGAAGCTGCCGCTCTCAGAGCGCGCGCACTTCTCGGGGCGCGCGACGGTGCGCGTGGCCCTGTCGCTCGAGGCCCTGGAGCGCGATCCCGACGCCGAAATGGCGGTGCTCGGCAGCCCGTTCCTAGGGCACCTGCTCGAGGCCATCCGCACCCGGGCGGGCCGGCTGTCACTCGGCATGATCACCCTCCCGAAAACCCCGGGCTTGCGCCCGGGGTCAGCCAAGTCAGCCAAGGCAGCCAGGCGCCGGGGGTCAGCCAAGAGCACCACGCACGACGTACGACGCACGACGCACGATCTCGACCTGCCCGTCCCCGTCCGCGACGCCACTGTCCGGCGCCGCAAATCCCAACTGGCGACGCATACGGTGGGGCGGCTGCTCGCGCGCGTCGTGCTGCGCGCCGGCGCGGTGGTCGAGGAAACCGTGATCGAGAGCGCCGTCATCGATCTCGCCACCGGCGCCCGCGCGGACGACCAGGTGACCGCGCAGTTCGCAGATCTGGAGGCGCGGCGCAGCAAGCCGGCCGATTCGGATGACGTTCCCGATGCCGTTGCGGTTCCCGCGCGCCCACCCGCGGAAATGCTCCAGCTGCTGCTCAGCGATCTGCGAGAACAGAGCGCCGAGCGGGTGGCCGCGCGGCAGGTGGGCGCGGAGCAGGGAGTCGCCGTGGAGCTGGAGCGGCTCGATCGCTACTTCGCGTCAGTCCTGGCGGACAAGACCGATCCCGACGACGTGCGCACCATCACCGCGTTGCACGAGCGGCGGCGGGCGGAGGAGATGCGTCGCCATCAGGTGATGGCGATCGTGCATCCGCTCCAGATCGTCCAGGCGCAGGTCCTGATGCAGCGTGTCGAGTGGGAAATCCGCTCGAAGCGAGGGCTTCGCGCCCGGTTTGCGGCGCAGCGGCCGATCGCTGGATCGGCGGCGTGGATTCTCGCATGCCCGAAGTGCGGCCGTTCGCCGGCCGAGCTGGTGGTCTGCGTCCTCACCCCCTCTCCCCCTCTCCCTTCGGGAGAGGGGGAACGAAGGGACGGACATTGCGTCTGTGACGCGTGCTCCGCCCGCTGCTCGGTGTGCGCCTCGGACTTCTGCGCCGATCACGGTATCGCCTACTGCCGCGTGGACGATCAGCCCGCCTGCGAGCAGCACGCGCGCGTGTGCTCGTCGTGCCGCATGGCGCACTGCACGGCGCACGAAGGCGTCTGCGCGGACGGGGAGGGCGAGCATCCGGCGTGTACCGCGTGTCTCGAAGCGTGCGGCAGTTGCGGCCGGATCGTCTGCAACCGTCATGCGGAGCGGAGCAAGGCCGACGCGCCCAAGGGGAGCCGACGATTGTGCTCGGCGTGTCTGCGCTATTGCGAAGGGGGCACCAACGAGCCCGTGGGCGTGGACGAGGTGGTGGAGTGCGCGAGCTGCGGCCGATCGGTCTGCACCGCGCACCAGGCCGTGTGCGCCGTGGACGAACAGATTCAGTGCTCCAGGCATTTGCGCCGGGCCGACGGTTCGGGCCGCCTGGTCTGCGAACAACACCGCGCGACGTGCGTGGCAGAGCCGGAGGCGGTCTTCGCAGCGGACGAGGTGAGCGCCTGTTCCGTGTGCGGCAAGACCGCCTGTGCTCAGCATTTCGTGCCGGAGTCCGGCCGTTGCGTCACGTGCGCTGCCTCCGAGCCCGATCGGGTGGTGACGCACTAGGACCGAGGATTGCGAGGCTCGGCGAGAGCGCGTGCCCGGGGTCAACCTACTCGGGCCACGTTCTCACAGCTCGATACCTCCGCCCGGATCGGTCCGCTTCATCTCGTCCAGCGTCCACCGCATCTGCTTCATCCGGCGCTGCTGCTCGTTCTGATCGATCTCGGCGCCGGCCCAGTCCGGCTCGCTCCCTGCAACTGGCACACGAAGCACCGTCCCTTCGCGCACGCGTGCCGGCACGCGTGAGCGATCGACCTCGACGGTCGTGCCGTCGTCGGCGACGAGCACGGCGATCTTGCCCTCGAGGCGGTCCACGGCGTAGAAGGCGGTGATCATGGTTGGGCGTCGCAGGCGCAGCCGGGCGGCCGGCGGCACTGATAGGCGCGATTGATGCAGGAGTTGCCGCAGGCTTTGCCGCGGGTGCAGATGCGGCAGCACGCGCGTGCGGGCTGGGCCGCCGCGGCACCGGCTCGTGGGCTCGTGTCCTGGACAAACGGACGGAGCTGCACGACGCCACTGGGATCTGATTGATCGGTCGTGACGACAAAGCTGCCGTCGGTATTGGCGAGGATCAGGATGCTGCCGTCGAGGTCAGTGCGGTACACCCGCGCGCCGGCCGCCTGCCACTGGGCCACGACTTGTGGCGATGGGTGCCCGTAGCTGTTGCGCCCTACCGAGATGACGGCGGCCTGTGGTCGGGTGGCATCGACCCAGTCGCGGCTCGTTCCGTTCCAGCTCCCGTGATGCGCCACTTTCAGCACATGCACTCGGCCGATCGTACCCGTACTCAGCCAATAGCCGAGCTCGGCACGCTCGGAATCACCCGTAAAGAGCGCGCGAAACTGGCCGTACTCCAAGAGGATGCCCACCGAGCTGTTATTATGGGTGCGCGGTACGCGGTGCGCGGGTGGCGGTTCGAGCACCTGCAGCTTGGCTGCCCCGAGCGTGATCGTGCGGCTAGTGGCGCTGAGGTACTGCGCGCCGCTCGCGCGGACGGCTTGGATCGTCCGAGCGTACGTCGCGGTGGTGTGCGGTACGCCGTTATCCATATAGAACCGAACGACCGCCGAGCTCAGGACGGTGCTCATCCCACCGATGTGGTCGGCGTGGTTGTGGCTGGCGACGACGACGTCGAGCGTGTCGAGACGGAAGGCTTTGAGATAGGAGACGACCGTACCGCTGCCGCCGGCGTCGATCAGGGCGGTCTTGCCGCTCTCGCGGATGAGTGCAGCGTCGCCCTGGCCGACGTTGAGGAAGCGGATTTCGAGATGTTGGGCTGCCAGCTGCCCGGCGAGGAGCCACAGGCTCAGGAAGAGTTTCATCGCAGCTTGACGATATAGCTCCCGCCGTCGTCCGATAGGGTCCAGTCCGCGACGATACTTGACAGGTCTCCGCGTAGCCAGTTTCGCTACGCCAAAACGAAAGCCGGGGAGCAAAGCTCTCCGGCTTTCGTGTTTCCCCACCCTAGTTGGCCAACTCCCGCAGCCGCTCCAACAGCTTCACCATCGCCCACGTATCCCGCTCGCAGTAGTTCAACAGATCCTGCCTCACACGATCCCTCTCTTCCGGCGAGATCTTCTGAGCCACGAACAGCAGCCGGGCGATTTCGACGCTCGCGACCAGGCCGTCCACGATGACGAGGTCGCTGTACGTCAGCTCCGGCACCATCGGCGTGAGGACGTACTTCAGGCTGAAGCTCCCCAGGAAGTCGGGGTGGTATACGTAGTCCCGCATAATGGGATGCAGGTCGATGAGCTTGCCCTCGAGCTGCTTCAGCTCAGTCTCGAGCGCTGGCACGCACTTCTGTAGCCCCCGGATGCGCGTCTTCTCGAACGCCGTGTACGTCACGACCCGCTCGGCGCCCGCGGTGGCTGCGATCATCGCCTTGGCAAGCTCGGGACGCGCGTCATGCGAGCCTTCGGCGAGAAAGGCGGCGTGGGTGTAGGACCCGTCGGGCTGGGCTTCGTGATAGCTGAATTGCGCCGCGGCCTGCTCCCAGGGGGCCATACCCGGCCAGACCGGGACCGCGCGCGAGATGGTCTCGAAGTCGAGGAAGCCGAGGCGGCCGCTGAACGGCTCCAGCGCTTTCTTGAGACCGGCCTCGACGATGATCCGCTGCTCTTTCATCGCGCGGATCTGCCGCTTGGCGGCGTCGGGCAGCTTCTGCGTCGGCGGGATGTCGGGAATCGTGTGGACGCCGGTCGTCATGTAGTCGCAGCCGCGCTTGGGCCCGACGTTGTACAGCCGCATGATGTGGTCGCGCGACTGCGGCCAGCAGCGCTCCATGAACGGGCAGGCCCGCGGCTCGTGGCAGTGCATGCCGATCGGCGCGTCGGGGAGCGGCCCGCTGAGCATCGCGAGCTGCGCCTTGATCTCCCCCGGGATGGTGTGCAGCAGCCCGAAGGCGCTTTCGGTCACATCGCTACGCGCGAACAGGTCGCCCTCATCGGGGTGCCGGAACTCCTTGCTGAGGTGCATGATCTCCGCGGCACGCACGTCGATACCGCTCTGCTTGACCACGTGCACCTGGACGGCGGCGTCGAGGATGTGCTCGTCTTTCTGCGACGAGGACGATTTCACTTCGATGAGACGGAAGGCGTCGTGCTCGCGGGCGAGAATATCCACGGCGACGTAGGTGTTATCGGCGACAAAACTCGCCTCGAAGATCGCCGGGGATCCGGCCTTGATGGCTTGTTGGGTGAGTCTGATCCGCTCGTCAGTCGCGTAGTACGGCAGATCGATCAACGTTCCACCAGGGAAGCGGCCACGCGCGAGCTCGCCGACCTGGGCTCCCTGATCGAAACGGTCCTGGAGCACCTTGTCGGGTTGCAGCTCTTCAGCATCAGGGTCGTGGACTTTCCACCAGAGCAGCTTGTGGCACTGCGTGCCGGCGACGAACTTGGATTTCGAGAGGCGGAGGGTCATCAATTCACCTCACCAACGCTGACCATCTTCCGCACGGCCTCACGGAAACTGTCCGGGGACAATACCTCAGCCTGCGCGCCGTACTGCAAGATCTCGCGCACGAACCAGGCGGGATCGGCGACCTGAAACTTCACCACGTACCGCCCATCAGGGCTCGTCCGACCATTCGGGTACTTCTCTTCGAGCCAGCGCGCGATCTTTTTGCTGAACGCGACCTGCGCAGTGACGGTCTCGTCGGTCTGCAGCAGCTCCTGTGGATTGCCGATGGGCCGAAACAGCACCTGCGGCCGGAAGTCCTGGACCAGCAGCCGAGCCTCGAGAAGCCGATCGGCGCGGAAGTGACGCATGTCGCAGCAGGTCTCACACCAGGCGATGACGTACCAGCGGCCGGCGTGCTCCACGATCTGGTGCACGTGAATCGTGCGCCGAGAGGGCTCGCCCGCCGAGCCGCAGTAGAGAATCTCGAGTTTCCGCTTCTCGTCGCGCGCCCGCCGCGCCACGGCCAAGAGGCCATCGAGCTCGGCGCTCGGCGCGGCGCCGATGGCGAAGGCCGACTCCACCGATTCGGGCGAGCGCTTCCCTCGCCCGTGGTTCGTGAACTTGGCGGCGACCGCGCTGCCGCCGCGCACGCCGGTGAGGCCGAGGAGCAGGGCGAGGCCTTCTTCTTCGGTGAGGTGGATCGGCCGGAGGAATGCGCCGCGGCTCAGCACCGTGAATTCCTCGGCCACGAGCGCCACGCGCAGACTCGCGAGCCAGTCTTTATGCTCGGCCGTCAGCTCGAGCAGCACCTCGAGGTCTTCTCGCAGCATCTTCTCCGAAACACCGAGCTGCTTGGCCGCTGCCTTATACGTGATGGTTTTCGGGCTGTCGCTCTGTGACAGCCAGGCGATCAGCTCGATCAGGCGCGGCGCTTGGGCCTGGGCGGTTTGAGGCATTCAGGGATAGACGGCGCGGAGCTGCGCCCGTGCTTCTTCCAGTCGGTTCTTGATTGACGGCGGTGACAGCACTTCGACCTGGTTGCCGAGCGGCAGGAGCCAGCGCACGAAAGCATCCACGGCACGTACTTCGAATTCGAACTCGCTGCCCGCGTCGTCGGTCACGGCTTTGACGACCTTGCCGAGGCGCTCGCCGATGACCCAGCGGGACTGGGGGAAGTTGATCCGGACGCGCGCGGTGACCGGCTTGTCGTCCGACAGCTCCCACGGTGCGCGGTTCAGGTAGCTGCTGATCCTGAAGTTCTTGGGGACCGCGAACTCCCCCTTCTCGCCTTCGATCAATGCGCAGTTCTTCATTCGGTCGAGCCGAAAGACCCTGAGCGCGTCGCGTTCGCGCGCGCGGGCGACGCAGTACCAGTGTCCCCATGAGAGCATGAGGCCATACGGCTCGATCACGCGCTTCTCTTCGGAGTCGCGGCGGATCGTGTAGTAGCGGCACTGCACGGCGCGGCGCTGCTCGACCGCCTGCCTGAGGATTGCGAACTGCTGATCCACCGTCGATGGCGCCGGGAACGCCCGCTCTTCGGCGCCGACGTTCGCTTCCGGGAGATCGAAGGAAAGCTTGCGGATGACTGCGCGAGCCGCGCTGCCGAGGGGCGTTTCGGTGAGAGCCGCGATGCGCTCGGCGGCGCGGCGGAGGATGGGCAGCTCGTCGCTCGCGAGCGCGACCTCGTTCAGGAAGTAGGGTCGTGCCTCCGGCCTCACCCCCTGACCCCCTCTCCGCGAGCGGAGAGGGGGGACGACCTTCAGGTATGGTAAATAGAACTCGCGCGGCTTCAGTTGATAGGCTTCGACTTCCTGATCAGAGTGATTCGCGACGATCTTTTCCTTGAGGGGCTCGATCACGACGCCGAGTTCTTTGAGCTCGGCCTTGTCGCGCTCGAACTTGCGGCGCACCGATTCGCGGCTGCGCTCCGAGCCTTCAATCCAGTCGGTCTTGTAGTCTTCGACCTGGCTCAGGATCTCCTCGCGCGGCACGGGCCGGCGGTGGTCGAGGAGGAAGGCGAGGAGGTTGAGCCAGCGCTCGGTCTTGGTCATCAGCACCAACACTAAGGCCCGGGTGTGACTCTGCTAGATCAGCGCCCATGGTGGCACCAGTTTGACCCACGGAGTCCGGGGAAACTTTGGAGTCGTGCCCTTTGTGAGCATCTTGTCGGCGGCTTCGCGTTCAGCCTGGCCTACGTCCACAGCCACCTGATAGCGCTGTTCCAGGGAACCAATGAGCCGGCTCAGCTCTTCGAGAGATCGGACCGCCAAGTGGGTGCCGACGGACAGGCGCAGGTCACGGATGACGGCCCGCTCGGCGCGATAGCCGGCAGCGTGCTCGATCACGCGTCCGGATAGGGCGACGGTACCGCTCACCCAGCAGTCTTCGAGGAACGACCAGCGGCACTGGCGCCAGATCGCTTCCTTCAATACATGAATACCGCTGGGCGTCTCGCTCTCGACGGTTGGTGGATCGGTCTGCGCGACCGGGCCCATCCAGATTCGTGGCACCGAAATGGACACGAGCCGCAGCCCGATCTCGGGGCCCGACGGGCTCATGACTGTGAGCAACCGCCAGGCGCGCCAGGCAACCAGCTCCTCGGCGCTCTGCCACTCCACCACGGGCGGCCACGGGATGGACGGGCGAGGCGGTGGTGGCAGTGCGGGGGCGGGCACTCCCGCGGCCGGCAGCCCGAGCACCGGCTGCGGCGGGGGAGGATTCATGAATCCCAGGAATCGGCGAAACAGCGCGCTCATTTGGGCGCCGGCTCGTTCGCGGGGCGAGGCGGCGCTGGAGAGGGATGCGCCACACGCTCCATGGGGAGCGTGGCGGGGACGTTTTCGATGATGCGGATGACGGGGCCGATGTCCATGGATGAAGCATTGCGGATGGGTGTGACAGCCGGTGCGGCTCCTCTAGCCTAGCACTACGGACGGGCGGCGAAAAGGCGTCTTCCCGTGCGCTGCAGGGCCGGCTCGGCGAGAGCGCGCCCCTTGAGGGCGAGTGTAGTGGCCGAGCCGCGGCGTCAGCCGACGGATAAATCTTCGCGTTGAAGTGATTCTTCCAGCGTTGGTTTGATGCACTCCCACTCACATTGTTCTCGCATCGTGCTCGGGCGGGCGGCAGCACGTGTGGGGTCTCGCGTCTTGGCCTTCGGGATTACCGGGGTTCGCAGCCATGAGGTGCTGGTGTGGCGAAATCGGTAAACGCAGAGGTCCCTCAAATCTCTGGGCGAAAGCCCTTGTGGGTTCGAATCCCACCACCAGCACCCCTGCTTCCCATTGACTCGGCTGAATCAAGAGCCGATGTTTCCATACGTGAGGGACCTCCGCGTAGCCAGTTTCGCTACGTGATCGGAAGCCGGGGAGCAAATGCTCTCCGGCTTTCGTGTTTTGTACGCGGGCTGAGAGCCCGCGCTCGGCGGGAGTGCGCCCTTAGAGGGCGCACTAGATGGCAGCGTAATCCGCGCGCTGTCACATCCTCGTGGCATTCTATGGACTCCTCATGGATCATCGAGTCTGGTATCGGGACGCGAATATCGCCCCCCGCTGGGTGGAAACGCTCCGTGCCGCCGCGACGGCTCTTGGCTGGACCGAAGAACCTGTGGTCATCCGCGGATGGATGAACGGCGCCGAGCTGATCACGTGCATTCGAAGCATCGGCGGTACAGCGGAGCCTGGCCTTCCGTTCTTCGGCTGGATCCTGGCGATTCGGAACGGTGGCCGCACCGAGCCCATCGTCGCGCACGCTCCCGAACTCGTGGAGGAGGGTGTGCATATCGATGATTTCCACGGGATGGTCACGCTGACACTAAATGGTCAGCAGTACCTCGCCCTGCGCGTGAACGAGCAGGTGTTTCCGGGGCAGGTTGAGCGGGCCTTATTGCTCGCGGGCTCGTCGCTCGCGACGACGCTCGGGCTCGCGGCGCTGCTAAAGGCGAAGCGAGCGGAGCTGTTTCGGGAGCAAGTGGTCGTGTATGGCGCGGACGCGAAGCCGACCGGGTTGACGCCGGTTGCGGAGGCCGACGTGATCCTCCCCGATCAATTCAAGGTCGATCTCCTCGCGTATCTCGACCGGTTTTGGCGGGGTGCCGAGCTGTGTGCCAAGCTGCGAATCGCGCCGACGCGTGGGGTTCTTTTTGTGGGTGCGCCGGGGACCGGCAAGACGTTGATGGTGCGGCACCTGCTGCATCGTTACCCGGACTGCCGGCGTTTTCTGTTTCTCGTGGAAGGCAGCTCGGCGGCGCGCGCGCTGGAGTCGCCGTTTCGGGCGATGGTACAGGAGATCGAGGCGACTGACGCGCCCGCGATTGTCGTGCTGGAGGACGTGGACCGGCTATTGGACTCTGGCGTGGTAACGGCCGAGTTTTTTTTGAATGTGCTCGACGGGATGTTTCAGCCGAGCAAGCCGGTGCTGTGGATTGCGACGTCGAATGATCCCACGAAACTCGAGCTTAATCTTCTAGATCGACCGGGGCGATTTGATCGAGTCTTCGTGTTTCCAGGGCCCGGACAAGCTGAGCGAATTGGCCTTCTTCAGCGCTATTCACCTTGGCCGTTGTACGCTGGCGAGCTAACCGAGATTGGCCTCCAGTGTGAAGGGCTCACAGGTGCCCATCTGCGTGAAGCGTGCTTCGCAGCAGCGGTAAGTGTAGCTGAAGACCCGGCACGCTACGTGGGAATCCTCCGAGAGGAAGTAAGACGCGTAATGAGGCAACACGAGCAGGTCCGGAGCCTTGACTCGAACGTTGGGAAACGGCAGGCCGGATTCGTGAAGGTGTGCCTGAGCCCCGAGTCTACAATCCAGCGGCCTGGACCCAAGTCTTGATTCGTTGCGTGAGAATCTGCGGGTTTGCACGAAGGAATCCCTCAATCGTGCTTCGGTCGATACAATGCACGCGCGGAGTCGGCGCTCCGAGATACTTGCCATGCGTCGTGAATAGGAACACGTCATCAGCTACGCCTAACAGGTCATCAATTACCAGATCATCCGCGCCCCGTTTCACCTGAGCTACAGCTCGATGCCCGGTGGTCCGGTGCCTGAACACGTATTCATACGCCAGGGTGTCTCTTCGTTTGCAGGAACTCGGGATGAGGCTATAGCCTAGACTTTGGAGATAAAGCCCGACGACATCCTCGCAGTCTTCTGAAGACAGAAGTGCGAAGACGTCCTTCTTCTCGGGCGACTTAATGACTTCGGCACCGGTCTTCTGTCCGAATACCATTTCTGAGTAGAATAGAGCAGTCGCGTCGTTGATGGGTTGCAGTATTCGCCGTGGCACAAAACTGCTTAACACCTTGCCGGGAACTTCTTCAACCGTTCCTACCTCAACCCATTTACAGAGACGAACATTTACTATGTCGGCACGGCGGTATGCTTCACCGGAACGATATTCCCAGTCACCCGTGACCTGCCCGAGGTAGTAGATGCCTTTTTGATCGCGCGACCAGCAGAGATCTCCTATGGACAAACCTGTCCTTAGGGGCGTTAACGCAAGTCGCCAACTGCGATCTCCCGCGTGCTTGATCGCAGCCAACGAGCTGTAGGTCTGCCAATCAAGCGCCTGTTCACCTTGGCCAACGGCCCAGCCCACACCAAGAACGGATTCTCGGGTACAAAATAGACACGCATCGACACCTGTCTCCGAGGATGGGCGAAGGTGAATGCGCCACAGCTTGGTCATGGTAAGACATCCCTGCCAGAATCCGCCATCCGAACGAAGCATGCCCACTCAGCACGCCCTGACCTACGACAGGAGCGCGTGCGGCCAACTGTGCTCGAGATTTCACGTCTCACCATCCCGCCCTCCTCACATTCGCCAAATGCCCAAAATCCCCATAGCACCCGATCCCGAGTAGCTGGTTCCGCCACTGTGTCGCGGTCTCCCGGCTAACACGCTTCGTGTGGGCAGCCTCGTTGCGCAACTGCGCAAACGCGGTCGTGATCGCCGGAAGACTCCCGGTGAACCATTCACCGTGACGCAACTGCTTGCGGAGATAGTCCACGAGGCGTTTATCCCCATCGAGCAGTAGGCCGAGCTGTCCGAGGCTCAGGGGTCCCTGTCTGACAAAATCAATGGTCTTGCCGTCAATGTTGGCCTGGCGCAGATCGGGCGGGGCGCCCGAGAGCGCGCGGCTGAGGATGGCGTTGCCCTGGACCTCAAAGACCTTCGCGAACTCGATGATCACGGGCGTAAAGTCGAAGCCCGGGTCGCCGCGGTGGTCTCTGAAGATCTTCTCCCCTGTGGCGATGAATGTGCGGGCCACAGGGTCGAGATTGGCCCACTGCTCGTCGCCAAAGAGATTCTCGCGCAGCTCGCGCTCCATGGCGCCAATGCCGACACGCTCCGCGTCGAATTCCGCCCAGTACTTGCCGTCGGTGACCCGATTACGCGCCTCGAGATCGAAGAAGCGCGTGCCATCGGGCCGAGTGACGATGAGGGGGAGCTCGACCATGCCTCCGTAGAGGGACACGGGGTGATCGTGGTGTCGCGTATTGCGAAGGCGCTGAAGCTCGGACGCCACCGAGACCAGGTCGTCGCCGACGAGTCGCCGGATATCCCACAGACGGAACCAGCAGTCGCACAGCAGATCGCCGCGGTCATAGTAATCCGGCACATGCGCACGATCTTGCGCGAGCATGTTATCGCTCGTGATTTCGCCGACTTCGGCGATGTAGAGCGAACGGTAGTCTGTCAGGTAGAGGTGGATCTCGGAGGGATCACTCGCCTTCTCGGCCAGCTCGCTATCGAGGGCGCGGATATCCTCGAGATGCGGGAGCGGCTTGTCGCGGTGTTGGGATTTGACCTTCCCCCACCACACATAGACATCGTTCTCGTCTGTTTTCCCTTCGCGATGCTCCGCGATCTTGCCGAGCAACACGGCGAGATGCAGCTCCATGGCGTTGGGGCCGTAGAGCGGGTTCCAGAGCGTCAGGAGGTGCCGTTGGTCCATGGGCCCTCGGCGGCTACATCTTGAAATACTTCCGATTGCCAGTTCTGGACGCCGGCGGTTGGAACGAGAATCGGCTTCACAGTGCGCTCCCGCGTGCGGGATGCCAAAGTAGCCCACTGTTAGCCGGCCGATAGGGCGAAAATGCGGC
>JAUYMQ010000582.1 GCA_030698575.1 Deltaproteobacteria bacterium | reverse complement strand
CACCAGTCCCGGAACGTCGGGAACGGTGCCGAGAATGGGCATCGTGTCGGCCGAATACGGGCGCAGCCCCGCGCGCACGTCGAGAAATTCCAGATGCCTCAGTCCCGGCACCATGCGAATGGCGCTATCCAGCATCCAGTGAACTCCCTCCACCGTCGTGCGCTTGTCGAAGCCCTCGAACTCCAGCGTGCTCCCCACGATCACCTCGCCGTCGAGCCGCGGCACCACATACTGCTTCTTCGCGTAAACCACCACGCCGGTGAACGGCTTGCGTGCGCCCAGCACCAGCATCTGCCCGCGCGCCGGCTCGACCGGAATCTCGAACCCGAGCATCGCCCCCAGAGGCGCCGACCACGCGCCCGCGGCCAGCACGACCGTCCCCGTCGCGATGCGCCCGCGATCCGTCTCGACGCCCGTGATCCGCCCACCCTCCCGCAAAAAGCCCGTCACCGTGACGCCCAGCCGCACATCCACCCCGCGCCGGCGCGCCCCCTCGGCCAGCGCGTCGACCAGCAGGCCGTTGTGAATGTGGAAATCCTTCTGGAAGTAGAGCGCTCCACGGATGTCCGGCGTGATGGCGGGCTCCCTGAGCAGCGCTTCCTCCGGCGTGAGCTTTTCGATGAAGAGCCCCCGCGCGCGCTGCCAGTGGAGCTTGGCCACGGCGTCCTTCTCGTCGTCGGCATCGAGAAGGAGCCCCAGCACGCCCCACTCGAGGTACTGCGGATCGATGCCCGAGAGCGACCGGAGCTCCGGCACCAGCGTGTGGTAGAGCGCGTGCGCCTCCATGCAGAAGTCGAAGAAGGGCGAGGGGCGGTCCTCGGTGTAGAAGGGGTTCAGGATGCCGGCGGCCGCCTTGGTCGACTCGGCGCCGACCTCTCCGGAACGCTCGAGCAGCGCCACTTTCATCCCCTCGCGGGCCGACAGGTAGTAAGCCGTGGCCGCACCGACGATGCCGCCGCCCACGATCACCACATCGAAAGTCTCGGTATTGCCGCTCATTTTCGCCTTCCAGAAGAGGGACTGTCCCACTTATTACACGATGCGGTCGCCGTCCCGAAAGACCGCGAACTCGCCGCGCCTGCAGCGCTCCCAGGCCTCGTTGTCGGTGAGCGGCGCTGTCGCAATGACCGCCACGCGGTCATTCGGCGTCGTCTCGTCCGAGAAATCTACCTCAAGATCCTCATCGATCAAGCGGGCTTTCGAAAAAGGCGCCTTCCGCACGATCCAGTGAAGCCGCGTCGCCGCGTGCGCGTAGAGGTAGTCGCCCTCTGAGAGGAGCACATTGAAGCTGCCGACCTTCGCCACCCGCTCGCAAAGCTCGCGAATGAGCGCCTGGTAGGCCTCCGGCTTCCGCGGGGGCCGGGGAAAGGCCTCCCGAAGATTGTCCAGAATCCAGCAAAACGCATGCTCGGAATCGGTGCCGCCCACGGGACGATTGTACTTCAGCCGCCGCTTTCTCACCTTCGGCACCCGGCCATTGTGCGCGAACACCCACTCGCGCCCCCACAGCTCGCGCACGAACGGATGCGTATTCTCGAGGGCTGTCTTCCCAGTGCTGGCCCGCCGGATGTGCGCAATGACCGACTTGCTCTTGATGGGGTAGTTGCGCACGAAGTTCGCCATGCGGCTCTCGGCCGAAGGGGACGGATCGCGAAAGACGCGCACCCCCTTCCCCTCATAAAACGCAATCCCCCAGCCGTCCTTGTGAGGGCCGCGCTCGCCGCCGCGCTTCCGGAAGCCGCTGAAGCTGAACACGATGTCGGTGGGAATGTTCGCGCTCATTCCGAGGAGTTCGCACATGATGGGAAGATAGCACAGCGGGCGCGCCCGGAGACGCGCCCGCCGTTTGATCCAATCCGGCCGCCCGGCCCGAGGGCCTGTCGCGGCTTCGTTATCGCCGGGAGCTCAGGGGCTCCCGTCTTCCGGCTGGGCCTGAAGGACGCCGTCCTTCTCGAGTCTCTCCTTCGCCTCGGCAATCTCAGCGTCGGTCGAAGCTCCCTCCGGGATCACGAGCCGCACTATCTGGATGGCGCGATTGCCCGAGCCTGTTTGCTCGTAGGTCACGCGCACCGGCATCCCCTTCTCCAGTCCCCCGAGCTTCTTGGGCGCGGTGCTGAAGGTCCGGAAGCCGTCGTCGCCCCGGAGACTGATGCGCCCCGCGTCGGCGTCCATCGTCACGACCTTTCCCTCGAAGGTCGGATAGTCGTCGTACTTGCCCGACTTCTCGTAGGCCGGGCCGGCCTGTGCGGGGGCCGCCCAGGGTGTCAATGCCAGAGCCAGGGCAACGACCACCACTCCGGTCAATCTCATTCGCATGCGCCTTTTCCCCGCTGAAGGGCCGGGATGTGCCATCAACATCGGTTTCGACCAGAACCACTGGAAACTTGAGCCCGGGCACGAGGGACGCCGGAACCCGCCGTGGGATCTTATCCAGCAGGCTCGCTTTCACGCCTTCTGGAGAAAACCCTTCTCCCCTACGGCAAGATGAGTTCGTTTTCGTTCATCCCGCCGCAGCCTCCTTCGCTGAAAGTACGTCCGCACCCGCCG
>JAUYMQ010000577.1 GCA_030698575.1 Deltaproteobacteria bacterium | reverse complement strand
CCCGCAGCTCCCGGAGCGTGCGTTCGAGTTCGGGCGGTGGCCAGCGGGTCCCGCCGGGGGTCTCGGGGTCAGATGCTGACATGGTCATTCTCCCTGGCTAGCTGTGGCTAGCCGCGCGGCGTGGTTGGTCTGTCCGGCTTCAGTTCACTCTTGGAGATCAGACGACGTGCAAGAAGAAGACCGTGTGTGGCGCTCTCCGATCTCATTCCTGTGCGTGGGGAGCGTAGTCGTGCCGAGTCCGCAGCTCGATCGGAGGAAGGGCGAGGCTTCCCACATCATTCCGGCAGAACGTGCTCATTACCCAGCGCCTTTGGGCCTACCTCTCTCCTGATTGAGGTCACGCAGTAATTCGCCGTCGGCCTTCCTTCCCGGCCCAGGGTCTCGGGGTCCGCCGACAGGGTGTCGCGCCGGCGACATGTTGTCGTGCGCCACCTTCGCCGTAGATCGCCCATTTCTCGCGGCAAACCCTCCAACAGCTTCACTGTTCACAACTGCTTGCCCATCCGATCTGCTCGCATGCCTGGCCCGGCGCTTGCAAATGTATCACGCGATGTCACACGTAGAGTGTCCGCGCGAAGAGAGCCGGGATCCGCAGCCTGCTCCCGTCGTCATGGTCATCGATGATGACGGAGAGATGCGCGCGGTGCTCCGAGACTTCCTCACGAGCGAGGGCTTTCATATACACGAGGAGGCGGGAGGCGAAGGCGTCGTCGTCGCCCTCGAGTCGCTGCACCCGGCGGTCATCGTGCTGGACAAGGAGATGCCGGGCGCCAACGGTCTCGACCTGCTATCGTATCTCACCCGCCGGCACCCGTCGATCCCCGTGATCGTGATCACGGCGTTCGGCGGCCCGGAGGTGCGAGCCGAGGCGCTGCGCCGGGGGGCGACGGGCTACATCGAGAAGCCATTCAGTGTCGCGGCGCTGCTCGGAGCGCTCCGGGCCCTCGCTGAAGGCGGGACCGCGCGCTAGACACAAGGAGGCTTGACACCATGCATCAATGGACCGCGAACGCGGTCAGGGAGCTCGTTGATCAGCGGCTCGGCGATGCGTCGCTCTTCGTAGTGTCGAACCGAGAGCCGTACCTCCACGAGATGGACGGCACTGGCCTCCGCTGGACACGTCCGGCGAGCGGCCTGGTCACTGCGCTCGATCCGATCCTGCAGGCGACAGGGGGCACCTGGATCGCCCATGGTGCCGGCGGGGCCGATCGGAAGGCCGTGGACGTGGACGGGCGTGTCATGGTGCCGCCCGACGATCCACGCTACACGCTCCGCCGCGTCTGGCTGACCAAGGAAGAAGAGCAGGGGTATTACTACGGGTATGCCAACGAGACGCTGTGGCCGCTCTGCCACATCGCCTACATCCGCCCGACCTTTCGCCCCAAGGACTGGGAACACTATCGCTCCGTGAACGAGCGGTTCTGCCAAACCGTGCTCGAGGAACTGTCCGGGCCTGCCGCCGTCTGGATCCACGACTACCACCTCGCCCTGGTGCCTCGCCTGCTCCGCTCGCAGCGGCCAGACATCACGCTCGCGCATTTCTGGCATATCCCGTGGCCGGCACCCGAGGTCTTCCGCATTTGTCCGTGGAAGCGCGAGCTGCTGGACGGACTTCTTGCCAACGATCTGCTCGGCTTCCACATCCGCTACCACTGCGACAACTTCCTGGACACGGTGGCCCGAGAGCTGGAGGCGAGGGTGGACCGTGAGCGCTCGTCGGTCACGTACCGGGGCCATACGACCCTGGTGCGCCCGTTCCCCATCAGCGTGGACGCCGAGCACATAGAGGCCGAGGCGGGGTCGGAAGCCGTCGCGCGGGAGATGGTCAGGCTCCGGGAGCGCTACGGACTGGTCCACGAGCGGATCGCCCTCGGCCTCGATCGCTTCGATTACACGAAGGGCATCCCCGATCGGCTCCTCGCCGTGGACCGATTCCTCACGCTCCACCCCGAATGGGCCGGTCGCTTCCTGTTCGTCCAGGCGGGCATCCCGAGTCGCACCCGTATCTCGGCCTACCGTTCGCTCGGGCGGCGCATCCAGCGCGCGGTCCACCGGATCAACCGGCGCCACGCCGCCCGCGGGCGGGCCCCCGTGCTCCTCTTGGAGGAGCGGCTCTCGCAAGCCGGCATCCTCGCCCTGTACCGGATCGCCGACTGCCTCATGGTCACCTCGCTCCACGACGGCATGAACCTCGTGGCCAAGGAATACGTCGCCGCGCGCCGCGACGGAGACGGGACGCTCCTGCTCTCGGAATTCACCGGGGCGGCTCGGGAGCTGCCCCAAGCGCTCCTCGTCAATCCGTACGACGTGGCCGGGACGGCGGACACGCTCGCCCTCGCGCTGGCGATGCCGGTCGCGGAGCGGCAGATGCGGATGTCCCGGCTGCGCGAGCAGGTCCGCGAGTGGAACATCTATCGCTGGGCGGGCGAGTTGCTGGGCGCGTTGCTCGACAAGCGTCAGGGCTGGCTGGCGGGATGAGGAACTTCGTCGATCCCAGGGCC
>JAUYMQ010000571.1 GCA_030698575.1 Deltaproteobacteria bacterium | reverse complement strand
CCTCGGCTGGATTACCTTCGGCGGAAGCCACATCCTCCTCTCCCACGGAAGCAACCGTTCAGCGCTGACCGGCAAGCTCGGCCCCCTGGGTTTCAGCGGCGTTTACTCACGCATCGCCCGGGCGGCGTTCACCGTTCTCGTCATGGCGTACTTTCCGGCGCGGCATGCCGGCGCGCCGTTCTGGGATCTGCGCCTGAGCATTCCGGCCGTGCGCGTCACCGAGGCGCTCGCCTATGTCGCCTTCTTCCTGATAAGCGCCGGTCTCCTCGCGCCGAGCCCGCTTTCACTGGGTTCGCGCGACCCCTACGAACCCCGGGGGCTGACGCGCATCACCCGGCACCCCTTCCTCGCGGGCACGGCCCTACTGGGGCTGGCGCACTGCATCCCCAACGGTTTTCCGAGCGACCTCGCGTTCTTCGGCGGCCTGTCGCTGTTTTCCCTAGCGGGCGCGTTCCACCAGGATGCCCGGAAGCGGCGCGAGGCCGCGCCCGAGGCACAGGCGTTCTTCGAGCACACTTCCGTGATTCCCTTCGCGGCGATCCTCGCCGGGGCCCAGACGCTGAAGCCCGGTGAGCTGCCCTGGCTGAGGGGGGGCGTCGGGGTGGTGGCGGCCTACTTGATCCGGAACTATCACGACAACTGGTGGGGCATGCCCCTCATCTGAGGGCGTGCGGGAGCTTGACGGCATCGGGCCCTCCCGCAGGGGAGGGCCCGATGGCTTTTCGGTAGATATGCGGGCGCGGCCCGTCAGGCAGTCATTTTGTTGCCGCCGGGCGGGTGTTGTCCTTCTCGATCCACCCCTCGCGCGGATCATAGAGCGTCCTGACCTTCACCCAGACGCCCGGTATGGCGCCGGCCAGTTCGCCTCCCACCTGTCGCTCCTCGAGCTGCTCCGCGAATTCGCCCACGTTCACCCACTCTGTAGTGCCGCCGAGCCCCCCGGGTTCGCTATACAGATTGTGGCCGTACTTCGTGCGAGTCGGATCATCGATGATGATCTGCGTGCCCTTCTCGGCCTTTCCGCAGGCCCCGAAAAAGGCCAGCGTGCCGAGCAGGGCGAAAATAAGACAGAGTCTTGCCGTTCTGGAATGACGCATAATCTCCCCGTTTTTTTTCAAGTTACCGCGTGCGCGTCCGCGCGCCGCGACCCGCGAATGAATCAGGCGCGCCTCACATAGGCGAGCCCATAACCCTCAGAAAGTCCGAGACGTTGTTGAAGCGCAAGAAGTGGTTGTCACGCTTCTGCTCCCCCATGGTCGAGAAAGGCCTGTCGGCATAGTTGTGGCCAGGATATAGCACGACGTCATCGTCCATCCGCCGGAGGGTCTCGTTGAGGCTGCGGTACATGGCCTCCGGATCGCTGCCCGGAAGATCGATCCGCCCGCAGGAACCGATGAAGAGGGTGTCGCCCGAGACCAGGCGTCGATCGACGAGGAAGCACTGAGATCCCGGTGTGTGCCCGGGCGTGTGGACGAGCTTGACATCGATATTTCCCACGCGCACCTCATCACCGCCGCTGGCCTTGACGAGATCGGAATCCGAAACGCCGGTGAAGCGCTTGAGAAACTCGGCCTCGTCCTTGTGGATGACGACCTTCACCGGCTGGCGCTCCAGAAGCGCCGCGATCCCCTCGATGTCCATGCCGGAGAACTGCCCGCCCACGTGATCGGGGTGGGTGTGAGTGACCAGCGCGTGGGTGACACGGTAGCCGTCCTCATTGGCAAGATCGAGCAATGCCCCCACGTCCCAGGCAGCGTCGACGACGGCGGCTTCGCGCGTGACCGGATCGCCAATCAGATAGACGAAGTTTTCCATCGGCCCCGCGAGAACCTGCTTGAAGTAGATCCCCTCCGTCTTCTGCTCGGTCATCAGCTCCCCTTCCTTCCACGGCCGGGCCCGCCCTTCCGCTTTGCGGGGGCCTTTCCGGACGCTGGCCGCGACGCTCTCGCGGTCGTGGGCCGGCGAGATGCTGATCGCCGCTTAGCGGCATGGGTGCGAAGCCCCCGCTCCCAAAGATATTCGGTTTCGCCCCGGTGCTTGCCCGCCCACCGGCTGAGCACGAACAGCAGGTCGGACAGGCGATTCAGATAGGCCAGCACCTGCGTGCCGGTTGCCGGCTCATCCCGAACAAGCCGGAGCACATCGCGCTCCGCCCTGCGGGCCACGGTCCGCGCCAGATGAAGGAACCCGCTCACCGGCCCGCCTCCGGGCAGAATGAACGAGGTAAGGGGATCGGTCTCGGCCGTGCACCGGTCGATGATCGCCTCGAGGGCGCGGATCTCCTCCGCGCCGACCACAAACTTCCCCGGATAGTCGAAACCAGGAGGCGAGGCAAGTTCGCTCCCCAGATCAAAAAGTTCGTCCTGAAGCTTCCGAAGCACCCCGTCGAGCCAGCGTGATGCGCGATCCTTCTTCCCACGGTCGTTCCAGACGCGCGCCAGGCCAAGTCCGGCATTCAGCTCGTCAACGGCGCCGTAGGCCTCGACGCGGAGCGAGTCCTTGGCCACGCGCGAGCCGTCGACGAGACCCGTATCGCCCTGATCGCCGGTGCGGGTGTAGACCTTGTTGATCTTGACCATCAGAAGCCTGCCTTCTTCTTCAGTTCCACGTAGCTCGCACCGGCGGCGGGACTCTGCGACACGGGGAGCCCGCTCTCCTGCCAGCCCGGGACGACCGTCCTGCCGGTTGCGTCGCGCTTTCCGCCGAACCCGCCGTCCACGTTCGAGACGTTGGCGTAGCCCGCGCCCGTGAGGGCCCCCGCGGCCATCTGCGAACGCCCGCCGCTCTGGCACCCGCAGAGGATGGCCCGGTCTTTCGGAAGGACGCTTTCCGCCACCGCGAGGAAATCGGGATTAGGCGACGGCCCTCCCGGTCCGCGGAAGAGAATCGGAATGTTGAGGGCGCCCTCGGGATGCCCCGCGGCGAACTCCTCTTCCGTGCGGACATCCAGGTACAGCGCGTCGCCAGAAGCCGTCAGGATCCGGCTGGCCTCGGCGGGCGTGACCTGCTTTACCTCTCCCACGGCACAATCCTCCGCTTCTTGAATGGCGGGACAGGGGCGTCCTCGAACGATCCCTGTTCCGTTGCGTGCACTCGCTGCCGGCGTGGCACTAGTGCATGCTGGCCCAATTATAGGTCGCTCTTCCTGACTGCGAAAGACTGTCCGCGGCCAGCCGCGGAGGCGCGCCGATTGACGCATTCCTGTGTTGCGCCGACCGCCATGCCGGGTGCCTTGTCGATTATAGGGACTCCGTGATACCTTGGCGCGTCACGCCAAGCACCGGAGATGCCCATCGACAGGGAATTCTTCATCCGGCAAGCGACCTTCTTCGTTCTCGCCGCGCTCGTCGCGGCGTTCCTTTCCTACGCCCTCTTCATTCGGAAGCCTCCGCCGATCCCCGGCGACGTGCTGGCGCTCATTCAGCCGCGTTTCAATGCCGCGAGGGCGATGGCCGACCTCCGGGCGCTCGTCGAGGAATGTCCTGCACGGGTTACGGGCAGCGACGGCGGGCGCTGTGCCGCGCGACTCATCGAGTCGCGATTCCGTGAAGCCGGCCTGGCGACAAGCACGCAGCGGTTCCCGCTCTGGCTCCGGGGGAAGCAAGTCGAGGGTACGAATGTCCTCGCCCGGATCCCCGGAACGAGCAGCCTGACGCTCCTGCTCATGGCCCATTACGACGCCCCCCCCGGCGGCGGGGACGCTGCGTCGGACAACGGCACGGGCGTGACGGCGCTGCTGGAGCTGGCGCGCGTCTTTTCGCAGGAGAGACCTGCGCGCACGATCATTCTCGCCGCGACGGACGCCGGGTTCTGGAGCGCCCTGGGCGCGGTCGCTCTCGCGCGGGAAAAGGCCTGGGAAGGCTTTTCCGGCCAGGGTGAGTCGGCGCCCTACGCCGCGCTGTCGCTCGATCATCTGCCCCCCGGGGTGGCCGGAGACATCGCCCTGCAAGCGGGCGGCCCGTCGGGCGCCCACGCGCCCGTCTGGATCCGCGCGCGGGTTGCCGAGGCCATCGCCTCGGCCGGCCTCGGGCTGCGCCACGAGGGGCTGCTCCCGCAGATCGCATCGCGCGCGGTCCCTCATACTTTCCAGGATCAGGGCCCCATGCTGGCGTGGGGCATCCCCGCGATCAACCTCGGGGCCCTGCCCGCACCCGGCGAGAGGGCGATCCCTCGGCCTCCTCCCGCCGGCGAAAGCAGCGCCGGCGACATCCGGCCCGGGGCCCTGCTGCAGTTCGGAAGCGCGGCGGAACTCGCGGCCCGCGGGCTGCTCACGGCGGCGGCAACTGGATCGTCCGACGCGATCATCCTGTCGCCTTCGAGGGATCTCCCGCGCGAAACGGTCCGGTGGATGGCGGCGCTTCTCTTCCTGCCGCTGGCCGTTCTTGCGCTCGAGGCGCTGCTTCGCCGGAAGG
This sequence comes from Deltaproteobacteria bacterium, assembly GCA_030698575.1. GTDB lineage: Bacteria > JAUYMQ01 > JAUYMQ01 > JAUYMQ01 > JAUYMQ01 > JAUYMQ01. Next base: position 20,971 of record JAUYMQ010000571.1, on the reverse strand, counting down.
GCGCTTTCCGGTCAACGCTCCTCGATGCGGCACGGGCAGCCGCCTGGGCTTTGCCACTGCTGCTGGCGGCGCTGGCGCTCCGCCTCTGCGTCCGGCTGGATTTCCTCCCCCGCTTCTCGGGCTTCCCCTCCGAGCTTCGGGATCCGCTTCTCACGGCATGGGCTCCTCTTCCGATGGCCTCGATGGCGGCGACGATCATTTGCGGCGCCCTCGCCGCGGCCGCGCTCGCCCCGCGCACGAGATGGGAAGCGGGCCTCCTGTTGCTGCTCGGGGCGTCGATCTGGGCGTGGACGCTGAACGATCTCTCCGCGGCGCTTTTCCTGGGGCCGGCCGCATGGTCCTGGCCCTGGATCGGCGCCGGCGGCGGGAAGCGGGGGCGGTGGCTCGACGCGCTGCTGCTACTCATCGGCGTCGCGCCGCTGGCAGCGCTCCTCTGCGTCGCGGGAGCACGGCTCCTGATCGGGCCCTGGATAGTCTGGTACGGCCCGCTGCTCGCGGGCTACGGTGTCCTGGGCTTGCAGGCCGTCTGCGCGGCGGGGCTGGCCTTCGCCGCCGCAGTCGCCTTCACGCGATCTGCGAACGCGTGGCGTCTCACAAGCGGTTGAAGCCCGCTGCGGGTGGGCCTACACTGGACACAAGACGAGGTGGGGGGGCCGCCACGAGAATACCGCTCCCGCCACGCCCGACCCGCCCTCTCGTCCCGCCCTCTCGTCCAGGAGGTTCCGCGATGAAACTACGATGGTACCCACTCGCGATCATGATCACCTTCCTGGCCGCCGCCGGACCTCCGAGTCAGGCAGCGGAGGTCAAATCCATCCTGAGGTTCGAGAAGGAGGGGACGCCCGTGCAACGCGACGAAAGATCCGGCGAGCGGGAGGACGCAACGGCCGAAGGTGGAGCGAATGGAACGGCGCAGGGAAGCGCGGGCTCGGCCCGCCAGGATGCGCTGGTGGAGGGGAGCGAGGAAGATATCGCAGCGCAGACCGGAGAGGCGGAAGCTCTCGCGCTGCCGGGAACGCCCGCAACGCTCGCGCCCTCCGGGGGCGAAGCCGGGAACATGGCCCACGCCCCGCGCATGCTCGAACGGCCGGCCATCGTGGCGCCGGCCATTCCGGGCAGGACGCCCGCCCCCCGCCTGGGCGCCGCTGCGCCTGAACGGGAGGCGGGGACCGAAGGAATTTCTCCAGGACCTGACGCGCCCAGGCCCTTCGTCTACGAGCGCGCTCCCCGCGCCGTCGGAACGGCGACGGGCTACGACGCCGCCGTCACGCCGAACCCGGTTCTGGTCGACCCAACGGCGCCCCCGATTCCCCCACCCGGACAGCCCGGAGCGGTGCAACGCCCCCTGCCGCGGCTCGCGCCCTACGGCTATGCGTTGCCCCCCGGGCAGAGCACCCCGCCGGCCGCCCGCTAGGCCGCCTTCCGTTCCACGCGGGCGATCCACTCACCCACGAAGTCCGCGACCTCCCGCCAGCGCGCCTCCTCCATGAGGTTATGCGCCATGCCCGGGAACTCCCGTATCTCCGCGCCGAGGCTTCTTGCCAGCCCGCGCTCATTCGGCGGGGGGAAGAAGTAGTCCAGCTCCGGCGAGAGAATCACCAGGGGCACACGGCTCACCTTCCGTGGGGCGATCCGGGAAAATCCGAGCATCATGTCGATGCACCCGAGGCCGCTCTCAGGCCGCAACCGAGCGGTCGACGCCAGGACTTCCTGCTCGGACATTTCGGGCCCGTGAAAAAGCTTTCGCGCCATCGCCGGGTCATCGATTTTGAATGAGGCGAGAAACGATGTGCGGAGAAATTTAAGGGGATGCTGCAGGAGGATCTTGGCGACGGTCTTGAGAGGAACACCCCGTGCGGGAATTGGCGCCACCAGCACCGCCCCGGCGACCTGCACCGGATCGGGCTCCGAGAGAAGCATCTGCGCGAGCCAGCCCCCCATGCTGTGGGCGACGAGAAAGGGCTTGCCGCGCCGGGAGATCTCGGAGATCGCACGCCGGAGCGGGGGCACATGGACGGAGATCGTATGGAGGTTGAAGCCCCGTGGGCGGGCCGATTCGCCGTGCCCCGCGAGATCGAGAGCGTAGCAGGGATAGCCCCTCGCGGCGAAGTAATCCAGGAACTGCTCCCAGCACCAGGCGCCGTGCCAGGCGCCATGGATGAAGATGAGCGGGGGCCGGTCGGCGGGGGCCGCAGGCTCTCGAACTACGACTCTTACATCGTAGGGTGTATCTCCCGTTTCCATGTCGCCTCCCCTTTCCGCCAATCTAGCGGGACCGCTGGCGCCGAGGCAAGCAAGAAGCACGCAGAATACGTTGATCGCGACTCCGCACTCACTTAGACTGTCGGAGCTTCCCCGCCCCGGGAGATCGGGTGGTCACCAAGCGTACCGGCGCCAAGGCGCTCGTCGAGAGTCTTGTGGCCGAAGGCGTCCGGCACGTCTTCGGCATTCCCGGCGTTCACAACCTCGCCATCTACGACGTGCTTGTGGAGCTGGGCGCGACCCAGCAGCCTCCCGCGCACATTCTCGTCCGTCACGAGCAATCTGCCGTGTACGCCGCCGACGGCCATGCCCGCGCCACCGGCCGGCCCGGTATCGCGCTCGCCACGACCGGCCCCGGCGCCCTCAACGCGATGGCCGCGCTGAACGAAGCCGCCTGCTCGGACGTTCCGGTGCTGCTGCTGGCCTCGCAGATTCATTCGGGGCTCCTCGGCGCCAGGCGGCAGGCCCTGCACGAAATGAAAGATCAGCTCGGCGCCTTCCGGGCCGTGGTGGAGCACGCTGAGCGGGCTGGCGCGGTGGGCGAGATTCCCGCGCGGGCGCAGCAAGCTTTCGCCCACATGCGAAGGGGACCTTCGCGCGCGGCCTACCTCGAGATCCCCCACGATCTGCTCCATGCCGAATGCGCGGCCCCGGTGCTCGAACCTGCGGAGACCTCTCCCGTCGCCCCATCAGAAGAATCAGTGCGGCAGGTGCTCACCGCCCTCGAGACGGCCGAGTACCCGGCGCTTCTCGCCGGCGGGGGCGTGCTGCACGCGCGCGGCGAGCGGGCGCTGCTCCGGGTGGCGGAATGGCTCGGCGCGCCCGTTGTGACGACGAGCGCCGCCAAGGGCGTTATCCCCGCCGACCATCCGCTTCACGCCGGTGTGCTGGCCGCGGGCGGCGTCGTCGATCAGATCATCTCGAACGCGGATCTCCTCATCGCCCTCGGTACACGCATCGCTCACCGCGATCTCCGCCGGGTGAAGTCACCCGTGCCGGGCGAGCTCGTGCACGTCGACATCGATCCCACGGTATTCGCGCGGACCTGGCGCCCCTCCATCCGCATCGAGGCCGACGCCTGCGCGTTCCTCGAAGTGTTGTTCGCGGAGCTGGCGCTCGGGCCGGCGCGCGAAGGGCAACCCGCCCGGCAGCGGGTCCGCGAGCTGCTCCACCTGCAGCGGATGCGCAATCTTGATCGCGAACCACTGGCCCTCGATTTCATGGCGGCCATCTCAGAGGGGCTGGGTGGAAACGGGATCCTCGCGGTCGATCAGACCGTGCCGGGATACTGGTGCGAGCTCTATTACCCCTGCCTCCAGCCGCGCGCGTTCCTCTATCCGGCTGGGTCGGGGGTCCTCGGGTACGCGCTGCCGGCGGCGATCGGCGCCAAGATCGCGCAGCCCGGCACGCCCGTGGCCGTGGTGATCGGTGACGGGGGATTTCACTTCACCGGGGCCGAGTTCGCGACGATGGTCCAGTACCGCCTCGGTATCCCGGTCATCGTCTTCAACGACAATCAGTACGGGGTCATCCGGACGCTCCAGATGCGCGCCTTCAACCGCTCGGGTGAAGTCGATCTCGTGAACCCGAATTTCCCTGCGCTCGCCAAGGCTTACGGTGGGGAGGGGGTGCGCGTTCCCAACGCCGCTTCCCTGCCCCGGGCCATACAGAAGGCGCTGGAGCGCGACCTGCCGACGCTCATCGAGGTCCCGCTTTCGCTTCAGCCCCCGTGGTGAGCCCTCCGCCGAAGTCCCGCGGCGCTTCCCGCCGCCGGGACCGCGACGCGATGCCTCTCGAAAAGGTTCGCTTCATCATTCCACCCCGCGAGGTCGAATACCGGACGGCCCGCGCGGGGGGGCCGGGCGGGCAGCACGTGAACAAGACGGAGACGAAGGTCGAGGCGCGCTGGAACTTGCGCGCCTCGGGCGCTCTCGACGATTCCGCGCGGGCAAAGCTGCTCCGGGTGCTTGCGAAGCGCCTCGACGCCGAAGGCGCGTTGCGCGCGGTGGCGCGCCGCTCCCGCAGCCAGAGCGCCAACAAGGTAGAAGCGCTGGTCAGGTTGCAGGCGGCCGTCGACGCGGCGCTCGTCCCGCGCAAGAAACGCCGCGCAACGAAGCCGGGGGCGGGAGCCAGGGAACGGCGGATCAAAAAGAAGAAGCAACGGGGGGAGATCAAACGGATGCGGCGGCCCATGCGGGATGACTGAGGCGGGACACGATCACACCCGCGAGTCGTCCGGGCGCAGCTCGACCATTTACTGGAAGGGCGTCAGAGGCGCACGCCCAGGCGGCCAAGCGACCAGATCTGGGCGAGATAGAGAACGAACATCGCCGCCGTGGCGAGAGAGAGGCTCAGGGCGAACCCCACACCCTGCCGGAGGAGCCAGGGAAGAATCAGGAAGAGCGAAAGCGAGGGGAGAACGAGCCAGAAGATGCTCGTGGATAGCCGCGCCACCTGCTCGGTGCTCTGCGTATCGCGATAGAGCCAGATGAAGGCCAGGAAAGAGACAAGCGGGAGCGACGCCAGGAGACCGGCGAAGAGGGGCGCGCGCTTGGCGACCTCAGAGACGATCACGACAAGCGCGGCGGTGATCAGCAACTTCAGCAGGTAGTAAGCCATCGAAACTCTCCCTCCGTGGCGTGCGCAGGCCGCTCAGAATTCTCGAGCGGCCTCGGGCCGAATCCGCTCGTCCTTCAGCAACGGCCCCCCGAGAAGCCCCGGCAGCACGCCCGCCAGTGCGTCCTCGACGGTCGCGATCGGCAAATCGCGGGCCAGCAGGCGCGCCATCGAGGTCATGCGTTTGTCGTGAAGCGCGCAGGGGATGATCGCATCGAAGTAACGGAGGTCGGTCGTCACGTTCAGCGCGAAGCCGTGGTGGGCAACCCAGCGCTTGATACCGACACCGATGCTGGCGATCTTCTCGGGCTCCGGCGCGCCCGCGACCGGGCACCAAACCCCTGTGAACTTCGGCACACGCCGCCCTTCCATGCCGAATTCGGCCAGCGTCCGGATGATCGATTCTTCGATCGTCCGCACGAATTTGCCAACGTCGTTCTTCCACCGCGAGAGCGAAACGATCCAGTACCCGACGAGCTGCCCGGGGCCGTGATAGGTCACGTCGCCGCCCCGCCCCACGCGGCGCACCTCGATACCCATGGCCTCAAGGGCCGCCTTGTCGGCAACGACGTTTGACGCATCACCCCGGCGGCCAAGCGTGATCACGTGAGGGTGTTCCAGCAGCAGGATCGTGTCGGGAATCTCCCCCCGCTGGCGCCGCTCGAGGAGCGCCGTCTGCAGGGCGAGAGCCTCGTCGTAAGGAACGCTCCCCAGACGCAGAATCCGGAATGGTTCGCCCGCCATGGCGCGCATCCTAGCACGAAGAGCCCCATGCGGGGCTCTGCTTGCCGCAAAGGGCGATGGAGGTCGCCCCCGGACCCGCTTCAGATGTTGAGAGTCAGCTTGTCGAGATCCAGCGCCGCTTCTCCGATTGCCTCTGCCAGCGTGGGATGAGCGTGGATCGTGCTGTGAAGATCTCTCGACGTGGCCTCGACCGTCTGGCCGAGGCCAATCTCCGCTATAAGTTCTGTGACGCCTTTGCCGATCATGTGCGCCCCGAGTATCTCCCCGTACTTCTCGTCAGCGATGATCTTCACTATGCCTTCTTCGTCGCCCGATGCAATCGCGCGCCCCGAAGCGCGGAACGGAAATCGTCCGACTTTCACGGAAATTCCCTTCGCCTCGGCGTCCTGCTCGCTCAGGCCGATCGTTGCGACTTCAGGCTGGCAGTAGATGCAGCTGGGAATCTTCCAGGGATCAACGGGTCCGCGGCCCTTGCCGGTCATCATCTCGACCGCGGCGACCCCCTCGGCCGAGGCCGCGTGGGCCAGCAGCGGCGGCCCGATCACGTCCCCGATTGCGTAGATGCTCAGGCAGGATGTTCGGTACTGTTCATCAACCGAAATGTAGCCGTTCTTGAGTTCGACACCGGCTTCATCGAGCCCCAGTTCCTTCACTACCGCCGACCGCCCAACCGCCACCAGAACGAGCTCTGCGTCGACCGCCCGCTTCTCGCCCGCCAACTCGACCTCCATCGCCACCTTTCCCTCCCGCTTGGAGGACGCCCGCACCTTGGCGGAGGTGAGAACGGAAATGCCCTGCCGCGTCAGGCTCTTCCTGAGCTGATCGGCGATCTCGCGGTCGGTATTCGGGAGGAGCTGTTCCATCAATTCGATGATCGTGACCTTGCTTCCGAAGGCGTTGTACCAGTAGGCGAACTCCACCCCGACGGCGCCTCCTCCGATCACCGCCACCGACGCGGGCCTCTCTCGTGAGAGGATCGCCTGATCGCTGTTCATGATCGTCTTGCCGTCGGCGTCCAGTCCCGAAAGCGATCTCGGCTCCGTCCCGGTGGCCAGGATCACCCGGGCGCTCTCGATTTCGCAGTTGCCTCCCGCGTCGGCGGGCCGTTCGACGACGAGGCGCGTGGGACCCGTAAGGCGGGCCGTGCCCGAGAACGCGGTGACCTTGTTTTTCTTCACCAGAAACTCGACGCCCCTGGAGAGCCGCGCGGCAACCTTGCGGCTCCTCTCGACGACCTTTCCGTAGTCAACCGAGACGTTCTCCGCGGACAGCCCGTATTTGGAGGCGTTCTTCATCATCGCGAAGACCTCGGCCGATTTCAGGATCGCCTTGGAGGGAATGCAACCCAGGTTCAGGCAGAGTCCTCCCAGCTCCTTCCTCTCGACGAGCGCAACGCGCATGCCGAGCTGGGAGGCGCGGAAAGCAGCGATGTAGCCGCCCGGGCCCGAACCGATCACGGTCAGGTCGAATTTTTCCATTCCCTCTCCAGGCAGCGTCCCCTCGAAAACACGAGGGCAAGAGCGCGTTGATCGGTCTTTCAAACGACGAACGGCGGAGACGCTCTCCGCCGGTCGGTATCGGGGGGACGGTTTCGCGCTTTCGCCCGGGTCAGTGGCTCCCCGCCCGCCGCTGGTCTTCTCCCGCCGGCTTCGCCAGCCGGGCGTTGGTCGCGCCGATCACGTTCGTCGGCGCATCCTTGGCCGAGTCGTACTTGTTGAACTCATCCCGGATGTAATTGATCCGGCGCCGCAACTGCTCCGGCGGCTTCAGCAGCTGCTCCTTGCCCCAGATGAGCCCCTCGCGCGTCTCGCAGGCGATCTCGAAGTCGGCCGACATGACGATCGCTTCTTCCGGGCAAGCCTCCTCGCAGAGGCCGCAGAACATGCATCGTGACAGATCGATATCGAAGATCTTCGGTCGCCTCTCGATCGTGCCCTCGGTCTCTTCGGGAACGATCGTAATGCAACGCGGCGGGCAGGCGACCTCGCACATGCCGCAGGCCACGCATCGCTCGCTGCCGTCTTCGCGTGCGACCAGAACCGGCATGCCGCGGAAGGCCGCCGGGTGTTCCAGGCGCTGCTCCGGATACTGAACGGTGGCGACGCGAGGCTTGCCGATGATGAAGCCCCAGAGATTCGAGAAGAAGTGGCGGGACGTTACGGCCAGGCCGCGGATTATCTCCGGGATGTACAGGCGCTCCCAGAGCGTGAGTTCGGGTCCTCGTTTGACCTTGACGACGCGCGCAGCCATGGACCTTCGGGCCGCCGGGCCGGCGGGGAGAGCGCGCGCCCGGGGTTCAGAGGGTTAGTGGAAGACAGATTTCTTCCACTCGTAGTACTTCCGGAGCTTGGGCATTTCGAATTCCGTCTCGCGGTTGAAATAGTACTTCACCCCGTGCCCGCACACCTTGCAGACCTTGTAGTAATAGCTTCTCCCCAGTTCCTCGTAGATCTTTCCGACACGGAGACGGTTCACGTCGGTGCAACATTTCGACGGGAAGGGAGGCGAGATAATCTTGCGTGGATAGAGATTCTTGGGCTTCTGCTCGGTGGTGTAGACGATAATCGACTTGATCTCCGGCCGTTCCCCCTGCTGCATCTTCCCGAGCCGCCGCAGTCCCGCCTTGGTGACGGGGAGCCCCTTGCGGATGAGGGGAGGCCTGACCTGCTCGGGGGGCTGCGGGCGAGCCTGCGCGACGGGCTTGCGCGGCTTCGCGGCCTTCTTGCTCTTGGGCTTGGCCGCCACGCGGGCCTTCCCAGCCGCGGGGCGCTTCGCCGTCCGCCCGGAACTCTTCCCTGCCGGCTTGGCCGGACGCTTGGCCACACGCTTGGCCCCCCGGCTACCGCTCTTGGCGGCCCCGGCGGGCCGGGCTCGCTGTCCTCGCTTGGTCGCGCTCGCCTTCTTCACCTTGCCTGCTTCACATTCAGGATAGGGAGATTCTCCAGCTCCACATGCCTTCCGTCGGCCGGGACCTTCTCGCGCGTGACGCGCTCCTGGAGCTTGATGAGGCCGTCCAGAACGGCCTCGGGCCTGGGAGGGCAACCGATGATATAGGAGTCGACAGGGATGATCGTGTCGATTCCCTGCACCGTGGCGTAGTTGTCGTAGGGCCCCCCGGAGCAGGTGCAACCACCGAATGCCACCACCCATTTGGGCTCACACATCTGGTCGTAGACTTTCTTCAAAATCGGCGCCTGCTTGTGGCTGATCGTCCCGACGACCATGAGGAGATCGGCCTGGCGGGGGGAAAACCGTGGGAGCGCCGCACCAAAACGGTCAATGTCGTAGCGGGGGCCCGCCACGGACATGAACTCCATGCCGCAACATGCGGTGATGAAAGGATAGAGAAAAAACGAGTACTTGCGCCCCCAGCTCACGAGGTTGTCGAGCCGGGAGGTGACAAACGGGGCATCTTGGCCGGCGCCAAACTCTACCATGGGTTCCTTTTTCGCTGGCCAACCTCGCCCCCTGCGGGACGCCAAGGCCGCCCGCGAGGGATATTGACCCATCTGGTCGGGAAACCGAGCAGAGTGTATCCCAAGTTGTCCCCCTGTCAACCAAACCGAAAAAAGGGGACGCACCCCACTAAAAACAGGGGTGTGTCCCCTTTTTCGCCGCCACGGACTCAGCGGCTGACGATTGTCCCGGCCCGCCGGGCGAACTCCTTGGCCCCCTCGCCGTCCCCCTTCCGGAGCGCTTCGAGGTCGATCGGGACCTTCACCCCCCGATCGCAGGCCGGGCGCGCAGCCAGGGCCGCCATCCAGCGCTGCAGGTTCGGCAGGTCTTCCACGTCGACTCCCGACCAGCGGTGGGTCCGCACCCAGGCCCAGTTGGCGATGTCGGCGATGCTGAAATCGCCCGCGAGGTACTCGTTGTCCTGGAGGCGTGTTTCCAGCACCGTGAAAAGCCGCTTCGATTCGTTCTGGTAGCGATCGATGGCCGGTTGGATCTTCTCGGGGAAGTAGCGATAGAAGACATTCGCCTGCCCCATCATCGGCCCGATGCCTCCCATCTGGAACATGAGCCATTGAATGACCAGCGAGCGCCCCCTCGCGTCGGCCGGCAAAAGCCTGCCCGCCTTCTCCGCGAGGTAAATCATGATGGCGCCTGTCTCGAACACGGCGAAGTTGTCGGCCTCGCGGTCCACGATGGTCGGGATGCGGCCGTTCGGGTTGATGGCCAGGTACTCCGGTTTCTTCTGATCGCCGGACATGAGATCGATCGCATGGACCTCGTAGGGAATATCGAGCTCCTCGAGCGTGATCGAGGCCTTCCAGCCGTTCGGCGTCGACGATGTGTAGAGGTCAATCATGGGGTCAGCCTTTCCTTTTTTCATTTTCTGCGGCACCGGGCGCGCCTCACACGCCGATGACTGCAGGATGAAGAAGAAAAGGGGGAAAGGGAAGCCTTGCCACCGGGTCCGGCTCGCCTAGAATAGAGCGCCCTGGCAAGGCGAACCGACCCAGGCAGTCCTATCCCTTCCCGAACCTTCGTCCGGAAGCGTGATTCGTGATTCAGCCCGGCCGCAAGCGAAGAACGCTCATCCCCAATCTGATCCTCGCGCTCGTGAGCATCGCGATCACGCTGGGTATGGCCGAGCTGGCGGCGCGCCTGCTCTGGCAGGATCCGCCGCCGCCGCGCGCGGCGGCCCAGCCCGTCGAGTGGGAGGGCCTGCCGGAGCTGCCCGGCCCCGTGGAGCTTTCCTATCCTAACGCCCGCGGCATTCACATCGGCGCTTACTACCAGGGCAACAGCGACGGCTTCCGGGGACGCGAGTACGGGCGCGAGAAACCCCCCGGCGTATTCCGCATCGTTCTTCTGGGTGATTCTTTCGCGATGGGCGCGGGCGTACTCGCGGAAGACACATACGCCGCCCGGCTCGAGCGGGCCCTCAACGAGCGACGAAAGGACCGCCGCTACGAAGTTCTGAATCTCGGCATTTCGGGTCTCGACGCCAATGCCGTCGTCGAGCGCATGAAGCTCATCGGGCTACTCTACAACCCCGACATGATCGTCTACGGCTTCACGCTGAACGACATCGAGGGGAAGTACTACAAGCCCTTCGTCGAGAAGGAACAGCTGGGCTACATCGAGGCGGTGCAGAATGCAGGGCGATCGCGCCTCTACCTGGCGCGCATCCTCGGGCCCCGGTGGGCATCGCTTCGGGACCTCATCGATCCGCCTCGCGATTCCTACATCTCGGAACTGCGTTTCAACTATTTCGAGAATCCGGAGGCCTGGGACGATCTCACGCAACACCTCGACGAACTCGCGGCAATCGGCAAGAAACTGGACGTATGCGCCGCGCTCTTCATACACACGGAGATCTTCTATCTCCACTGGTTCCATCCTTTCCAGCCTCTTTACCAGGCGGTGGCCCAGGCCGCGCTGCGGAGAGGCTTCTACGTGAAGCAATCCTTCCCCGCCTTCGAGGGGCGCTCGGCGGCCGCGCTCTGGCTGAACCACTACGACTCACACCCGAACGAGGAAGGGCACGCCATTCTGGCGGGATCCCTGCTGGGGGGTCTCGACGCCTTGCCCGACAAGTGCTGGATGAGCAGGTCCTCCATGGGGAACATCGGCAAGGAGGGGTAAAAAGGCCCCCGCCGGATCCCCTTCCAGACCGGGCTTTCCGCGTACGGGCGCCGATTGGGCAGACCGGCTGATTAGGGACATCTAAGGCATCGCTAATGGGGCGCTAATTCCCTTCCCGCTATTCTCCTGCACGTAACATGGTTAACAACCTCCTTGATGAACGTTTGAAACGCAGTGCAGTGAACCAAGCGCAGTGACCGTAGCCGAACGTCCTGCTTTTCCGTGGCGCAGGATATCGGCCCGAGGCCCGGGACGGCCCCCTCTCCGTCCCGGGTTTCTCGTTGGGGTCAACGCGAACGAGCCGGACGCAAGTCCGGCTCGTGTCGTTTCCAGGCGGCGCTGCGGTGCCCCGGCGGGTCAGAACCGGGTCAGCCACTCCTCATACTTTGCGTCCTTCCCCTTGACGATATTGAAGAAGGCGTCCTGAAGCAGGTGGGTCACCGGCCCCCGGGTTCCCTCTCCGACGCGCCGCCGGTCCACCTCCCGGATGGGCGTCACCTCCGCGGCGGTGCCGGTCAGGAAAGCCTCGTCGGCGGTGTACAGCTCGTCGCGCGAGAAGCGCCGCTCTTCAAGGGGGATTCCCTTGTCGCGGGCGATGCGCATGATCGCATGGCGGGTGATTCCCGGCAGCACGCTCGTCAGAGGCGGCGTGAAGAGACCGCCGTCGCGGACCATGAAGAGGTTCTCGCCGCTCGCCTCGGCCACGAAACCATCGGCGTCGAGCATGATCGCCTCGTCGTAACCTTCCGCCATGGCCTCCCGCTTGGCCATGATGCTGTTCACGTAGTAGCCGCAGACCTTCGCCTTCGTCATGGCCACGTTCACGTGATGGCGCGTGAAGGAGCTGATCTTCGCCCGGATGCCGTTGCGGAGCCCCTCCTCGCCGAGGTAGGTCCCCCAGGGCCAGGCCACAATCGTCAGATGCACGGGATTGTCGGTGGCGTAGAGGCCCATGGCGCCCTCGCCGATGAACGCGAGGGGCCGGATGTACCCCTCACGCATGTCGTTCGCGCGCAGCGTCTCGAGGACAGCCGACGCGACGTCCTCGCGTGTCGATGGAAGGGTCATCTGCACGATATGAGCCGAGTCGAAGAGCCGATCAACGTGCTCCTTCAGCCGGAACACCGCCGACTGCCCGTCCTCGGTGCGGTAGCAGCGTATCCCCTCGAACACGCCCATGCCGTAGTGAAGCGTGTGCGTCAGCACATGCACCTGCGCCGCTTCCCAGTCCACCAGCTTTCCGTCCATCCAGATCTTCCGGACCTTCTCGACCACCGCGATCTCCCCTGGTCGCCGGGCACGGCCCCGCGCGCCCGCCGTATGAATTCTTTTGCAGCTTAACGGCCCCTTCGGGCCCGGGCGTGAGCACCCGTCCCGGCGTTTGCCGACAAAGGGGGAGGGTACACGAAAGCCGGAGCGCAGCCCATACCGGGACCCGTCGCCGGGGGCAACCGGTGTGGCGGCGCCCGCAGGACGCCTCAGTCCTCGAAGACGCGGCTGTAAATCGCCCGGATCCGCTCGGTCCGGAGCTGGTAGGACTCGAGGAGCACCTCACCGGCCGTCTTCCCGCCCCCGGCCTCGAAGCCCAACCGCCTCGCGAGCTTCTCCAGGTCGGCCCCCCCTGTCCCCAGCGCGCTGGTCGAGCGGTTGTGCAGCAGTCGCAGCCGATCTTCGAGCGTCCGGAGGAAAACGTACCCCTCTTCGAGATCGCGCGCTTCCGCTTCCGACAGCCGCCCGGCGCGCTGGAGAGCGCCGAGCGCGGCCACGGTGTTCTGCGTCTGCATCGCGCGACCATCGCGTGCGTGCTCGAGCTGGAGCGCCTGCACCACGAACTCCACGTCCACCAGGCCGCCCCGCCCGGTCTTCATGTTGTAGTGGCCGGGCTTCTCGCGCGCGATCTCCTTTTCCATCCGCTGGCGGATCCGCGCGATCTCCTGCCGGTCCTCCGGCCTCCACCGCCCGTCGAAGGCGAAAGCGCGGGCCAGTTCCTCCAGACGCTCTCCCAGCGCGGCGTCGCCGGCGACGAACCTCGCCTTGATGAGCGCCTGGCGTTCCCAGAGCTTGGCCGAGGATTTATGGTAGTGCTCGAAGCCCTCGAGGGAGGTCACCAGGGCGCCCGCGTTGCCCGAAGGACGGAGCCGCGTGTCGACTTCATACAGCGCACCCTCTGCGGTCTTCAGCGTCATGAAGGAGATGATGCGCTGACCGAGCTTAATGAAGTATTCGAAGTTCGTGATGCGCCGGCCGCGTGCGCCGCCGCTTGTCTCTCCGCTGGGATCGAACACAAAGATGATGTCGAGGTCGCTCAGGTAGTCGATCTCCCGTCCCCCGAGCTTACCGAGGCCGAGAAGCGCAAAGCGCGCCGGCTCTCCCGGCCGTCCCGCAGCGGTGGGGGCGCCGAAGCGCTCGTCCAGTTCCTCCCGCCCCAGGCGCAGCGCAGCCGCCAGGCAAGCGTCGGCCAGATCGGAGAGCTGGGCGCTCACCTGGGGCCGCGAGAGAGTTCCAGAAAGATCGTTGAAGGCGATGCGCAGGTTCTCGCCGCGCTTGAAGCGGCGAAGCACGTCGAGCCGCTCCTCGAGGCTGTCGACGTCCTTCAGCGCTCCCCAGAGTTCGGCCTCGGTCTCTGCACGGCTCTTCTTGACCGTCGCGTAGCTCGAGAGCACGAGCGAATCAAGCAGTTCGGGGTGCTGGATGAAAGCGTCGGAAAGATAGTCGCTCATGCCGAACAGCCGGATCAGGACGCGCAGCGTCTCACGGTGCGCGGCGAGCACGGTGAAAAGCGTGTAGCGCGCCTGGGTCGAATGGAAGAACCGCTCCAGATGGGCCAGGGCGCGATCAGGATCGGGCGATTTGAGAATTGCCTGCAGGAAAGCGGGCGCATGACGACGAAGGTGCCGCCTGCTGCGCACCGAGAGCCCCGCCTCCACAGGCGGGTCGCGCAACCAGACGAGACGGTCGGCCGCGGTCTCCGGATCCTCGAAACCCGCCATAGCCAGACGCGCCGCGTCCTCCGCAGCCGGAAGTTTCAGTTCGACAATATCGCGGAGCGCGGGGCTCACCGCCTCCTCCTCTGCCTCGGACTCCCGGGAGGCCAGAATGCGACGGAAGGATCCGGACACCTTCTGGCGGTGGCGCCCCAGCGTTTCGTCGAAGCCCGACTCGTCGGCGGCGCATCCCCTCCCGAAGAAGCCCATGGCGCGGGCTATGCGATCGCGATCCTCGCCGCGCGCAGTCAGAAGATGGGTCTGCCTGTCTTCCAGCATCTGGATCCGGTGTTCAAGATTGCGGTAGAAGCGGTAGGCCTCGGCGAGATCCTGGGCCTCCTCGCCGCTCAAGAGGCCGGCCGCATGCAGTCGCTCCAGGCACAGCAGTGTTTCGGTGACGCGGAGATCGGTGTTGCGGCCGGCGTGGACGAGCTGCAGGGCGTTCACCAGGAATTCGATCTCGCGAATCCCCCCCTCACCGAGTTTCACGTTCCAGGCGCCCTCGCGCGTTCGCCTCGACTGGGCGTCGATTCTCTGTTTCATCTGCCGCATGTCCTCGAGCATTCCCATATCGAGGGTCTTGCGATAGACGATGGGCGCAATCACACGAAGGAACTCCTCTCCCAGCCGCATATTCCCGGCCACCGGTCGCGCCCGCAGCAGCGCCGATCGCTCCCAGGTCTCCCCCCAGGAGGCGTAGTACACCTCGTAAGCCATGAGCGAGTTCGCCAGCTGCCCCTTGCTGCCGTCCGGACGAAGATTGAGATCGACGCGGAAAACGAAACCGTCCTGTGTCAGCTCGCCCATCGCCCTCGTCACCAGTTCCGAAAGCTTCACGTAGTAGGCATGCACGCCGATGCGCTCGCCGCCCTCGCCGCCCGCCGTCTCCCCCTTGCTGGAGCTGTAGGCGTAGATGAGATCCACGTCCGAGCTGAAGTTCAGCTCACGGGCGCCAAGCTTGCCCATGCCGATGACCACAAACTCCCCCGGCACCCGGTCGCCCCCCATGGTCTCGACCCAGGGAATCCCATAGCGGCGGCGGAGCTGCGCCTCGCAACCCCTGACTGCTTCATCGAGCGTGCACTCGGCTAGAAGTGTCAGCTCCCGCATGATCGTCACGACGTCACCGCGCCCCGTCAGATCCCGCGCGGCGATGCGAAGCATCTCGCGGGCGCGGACGAGTCGCAGCACACGCTGGAGTGATTCGATCGGCGCCTCACCGCCGTCCCGTGGAGCGGCGTGCTCCCATTCCGCCCGAATTGCCTCGCGCAGGGCATCGGCGGTTACCTCGCGATCAAGCCAGGGCGATGCGGCAAGATCGTCCAGATCCTCCGGATGGTTCTCGAGGGATTGCGTCAGAAAGCGACTTGCCCCCAGAACGGGGACGAGCAGGCGGAGTTTCCCAGGCTCGAAGGAAAAGGCGCGGCCGAGGCGGGTGCGGCAGGCCTCGGCGTAACGGCGGAGGCCAAGCAGGACCGCGGCGGGATCTGCGGCGCCGAGGGCGGCGACGAGGGTGTCCTCCGCGTGGGCGCGAAGTGAATCGTTTTCACGGAGCGCGAGAAGATGCTCCAGGGTCTCGCCTGGGCGGCGGAAGCCGGCGTTCTCCAGCGCCTTTCGCGCCGCCTCCCGATCCCCGCTCTCGAGCGCAAGAAGGATCGGACGCGACATGGCGGCGGCCTCGCTGCTCATTTCGAACCGGGGTCCCGAAAGAGATCGCGGATCGAATCCGCAAGGGGGGACCGCGCGAGTCCCATCTCGGTGATAATGCCCGAGACGTAGGCCGCGGGCGTGACGTCGAAGGCGGGGTGAAGAGCGCGAGTCCCTTCGGGAGCGATGCGGCTGGCGCCCGCCCGGGTCACCTCCTCGGGATCGCGCGATTCGATCGGAATGCCCGCGCCGGTGGGGGTGCGGAGATCAATGGTCGAGAGCGGCGCGGCCACGTAGAAGGGAAGGTCGTGGGTCCTCGCCAGCACCGCGTGCGTGTAGGTGCCGATCTTGTTCGCTACGTCGCCGTTGGCGGCGATGCGATCGGCGCCCACGATGACAAGATCGATCTCGCCCCGCTGCATGAGATGGCCGGCCATGCTGTCCGTGATGAGGGTCACGGGGATTTTGTCCTTCTGGAGCTCCCACACGGTCAGGCGCGCACCCTGGAGGAACGGACGCGTTTCGCTCGAGATCACATGGACGCGCTTTCCGGCCTCCACCGCGGCGCGCACGACTCCAAGCGCCGTGCCGTAGCCGCCCGTCGCCAGGGCTCCGGCGTTGCAGTGGGTCAGGATTCGCGCGCCGTCGGGAACGACCTCCGCCCCCACCCGACCGAGTGCGCGGCAGACCGCGATGTCCTCAGCGTGGATGGCCAGCGCCTCTTCCTCCAGCGCGTTTTGGATCTCGGAAACAGGACGCTTCTCCTCGCGCGCGAAGCGCGCCTTCATTCGATCGATCGCCCAGAAAAGGTTGACCGCCGTCGGGCGCGTGCGGGCCATGCGGGCACAGAGCGTCTCGAATGACTTCGCGAAGGCTGCGCTGTCGTTCGATTTGATCTGCTTGGCGCCCAGCGCAAGGCCCATCGCCGCGCAGACCCCGATGGCGGGAGCGCCGCGCACCACCATGTTCTCGATTGCACGGGCGGTCTCCTCGGCGCTCCGGCAGGCCAGCATGACCTCCTCCGCCGGGAGCTTGCGCTGATCCAGCAGGAGTACCGCGTCACCGGCCCACTCCAGCGTCTTGAAGCTCGACATCGGTTACGCCTTCTCCTCATTCGGGAGGGTTCGGGGCGGCCGCAGGACTCACCGGCCGAAGAGTCCCTCCAGCTGCTTCAGCCCCTGATCCAGGAGATCGGGGTCCTTCTCCTCGGCGGTAGGTTCCTCCGCCGGTTCCTCCACCGGTTCCTCCGCGGGCTCGCCTCCGGGCGCCGTTCCGATCACAGTCGCGCCTTCCGGCGGGGCACCCTCCCCCTCGACTCCCGCTTCTACGTCTTTCTCCGGCCGCTTGCCGTTCTTCCCGACGCCGAGGATGCGCCCCATGCCTTGCACGGCGTCCCTGGCGCCACCGATGGCTTTTTCACCGACCCCCTGCAGGAGCGCCTGCACCGAGCCCACGGAGATGACCGAGGCGTTCGGCAGGATCACGGGCTTGCTTGTCGTCCCCTTGATGCGCACGGGAACCGGCGCGATCCCCTGAAAGGCCCCGCTCAGGATCGGAAGCGATGCGAGCGCGATCATCTTCTGCGTCCCCTCGGCGGTCAACCGCACGGTCGTCCGGTAGTCCAGCGTGCGGTCCAGTCCCGCGCTTCCCTTGCCCTTCATCACGTAGTCGATCGTCGTCAGCTCGATTGGATCACTCCAGATGCGGCCCTCCTCGATCCGGAAGTCCTGCTCGAAGCTCTCGAAGGTGTTCTCGCCGCTTACCGCGCTGAGCTTGCCCACAGGGATGACTTTGGCAAACACCCCGAGGATCGCCCGGATCACCGTTTCGAAGATGTTGAAACCCGGAAGGCGCCCGTCCCGGACGGTGATGCGCCCCTTTCCACGGAGCGTCTTTTCCCAGGCCTCGAGATCCTTCCCCTGGCCGTGCAGCTCGCCCTCGCCGTCCAGCATACCGAAGATGGCGGGCTCCTGCTCCGTCTCCGAGAAAGCGCGGCTGATCGACTCCACGCGCGCATGGGCCACCTTGACGCCAAGATCGAAGGTGTTCGTCGTATTGAGGGCGACCGTGCCGTCGACGCTCCACTCGCCCTCGTGGGCCTTGAAACGGGTCTCATCGAGGCGCAGCACGGGATTGTGGTAGTTGAAGCGCGAGACCAGCCCGGTGAGCGCTTGCCTGGCGTAGATGGCGGAATCCGCGCGCAGAATGCTCTCTTTCACAAAAAAGCGCTCGAGGAAGTCCACGTTCCCGCCGGTGATCTCCGGTCCCGGCACGACGGTCAGTGATTCTGGCACCGCCTGCGAGGGTGCGGGCTGGTTTTCGCCGCCCGGCTCGGGCGTATCCGGAGGCGCCGCGAACGCAGCGCCGCGGGGCGCCGGAACAGCGCCCGACCGCAAGGCGCCTGCGGCGGCCTGGAGCAGCCGGTCGAGATCGATCTCGTCATTCCAGATCTCGAGCCGGACGTCGGCGCGCGGCCGGCCCCGGGCGGGCGCAATCATCGCCATGAACTCCGTCACGTCGGCTTTAAAGTGGACGGGCGCACCATTGATCTCGCCCTGCGCTTCCTCGGAGATCAGCCGGCCCGGGACGATCGCGACGCCGGCGGTGAGATCGCGAACCGTGTGGGCGCGCCCGTCGCTGAGTGGAATCGTCGCCGACACACCCCCAAGCTTCATGTCGATCGTCACCTGGTATTCCCGGCTCTCCTCCGGCCGGCGGATGATGTCGAGCCTGGAAATCTCCGCTTCTCCGTCGAGGGCGAAGGCCCCCAGCGCCTCGACGTAATCCTGGAGCGTCGCAAGCTCGACCTTCTCGGGGAAGAAGTGCAGATCGTAGGGGGTCGAGCGACCCGGCGCCACCGAGCGCCCGATGTCGGCCGAGCCGGTGAAGGGCAGGTCTCCCAGCTTCCCCTCGGCCTCTCTCACCCGCAGCCCGCTCGCTCCCCGCGACAGAACCCCCTCGAGCTCGAGGCGTGTCCCGGGCGGCTTCTCGAAGACGCTCCCCTGGAGGTAGGCGGCCCGGGTGGCGTCGATCCTGAGCTTCGCGCCGAAACCTTCCACGCCGCTGGTCACGTCCGCCCGGATGTCGGTCTGCCCGTCGATCTGCATGCTCCCTTTCGTGAAAACGCCGGGGGCCAGGCGCAGATCGGCCTTCCCGCCCGACTTGCCCTCCGCGCCGCGCCAGTCGATCTTCCCGATGATCACTCCCTGAAGGGCGTAGTGGTCGCCGAAGTCGGCGTTCTCGATGCGGAAGTCTCCCTTCACCGACAGGTCTTTTTTCACCCTTCCATGAATCGACAGATCGCAGGTGAGCGCGCCCGTCCGCACCCGGCCCCGCCACTTTTCGGGAAGAAAGCCGCGGATGGGCCCGAGGTCAAAGCGGTCGGCCTCCAGCTTCAGGTCGAGCGGCAGTTCGCCGAAGGGCTTGCCCCGCTCGAGCCGGCCCGCACCGCCCTCCAGATGGAGGTGCGCCCCGGGAGACGGCTCGCCCATTACCGCTGTGAGCTTGAACTCCGGCTCTCCGCCATAGGCCAGATCCTTGATCTCCAGATCGAGCGGCTCGACCCGGGTCCGCCGGAGTTTCCCCGCCGCGTTCCGTTGGGTGATCGTCAGCCGGCCACGACGGACCTCCGTCTTGGTCACGAAGAGCCGGCCGTCGACCCCCTCGGTCTTCTTCCCGTCCTTCGTTCCGGTCGGTTCGAGGAGATCCTCCACGTCGAAACGCCCCTCGGGGCCGCGCGTGACGCGGAGGTCGGGAGCCTCGAGCAGGATGCGCGACACCTCGTAGCGCCCCCAGAAGAGCGGGAGGGTGCGGACATAGAGGCTGGCGGCCTTCACCGTGAGGAAGGGCTCGCTCTCCTCGGGCTCCTTGCGACGCGCCTCGAGATTCTCAAGCTCGAGGCCGAGTGAGGGCCAGAGCACGACTTCGGCGCGGCTGAGGGAGACCCGAAGGTTGAAGCGTTTTTCCATCCGGGAAATGACAATTCTCTGGAAGTATTCAGGATCGAAACGCAGGTAGGACAGGACGCCGATGCCGAGCACGATGGCGGCGGTCAGCGCGGCCAGGGAAAGAAGGCGCTTCCGGGAGGAAAGGAGCCCACCCGTTATCTGCATTTTCAATGGCATTGATCAGGCTTCCGACCGTGGGCAGTGACGGGGGTCAGAGGCGTTCCTTGAGAAGTTTATTCACGAGGGCGGGATTGGCCTTCCCCTGGGTGCGCTTCATTACCTGTCCGACGAAATGCCCGAGCAACTTGGTCTGTCCGTCCCGGTAACGCTGCCTCTCGCCGGGATGGGCGGCAAGGACTTCATCGACTATGGAAATGATAGCCTTCTCGTCGCTGAGCTGCACCAGTCCCTGCGCTTCGACGATCTCCCGCGCGCCGCGCCCGGTGGTGGCCATCTCCGCCAGGACGCCCTTCGCGATCTTTCCGGAGACTGTGCCGTCGTCAATCAGCCCAAGCAGTCCGGCCAGGGCTTCCGGGGTGACCCTGCTCTTCGTGATGTCTCCCTCGATGAGCCCGAGAAGCTCGTCCTTGATCCAGTTCGAGGCGCCCTTCGGCGAGGCCCCCCCGGCGATCACCGCCTCGAAGTAGTCGGCGAGCGCCCTGGTTCCAGTGAGCACTTTCGCGTCGTAGGCGGGAATCTGATGTTCGCGCGCGAGCCGCTCCATCCGGGCGCGCGGAAGTTCGGGGAGGGTCCCGCGGATCTCTTCGATCCAGGCAGGGTTGATCACGATCGGCACGAGATCGGGCTCGGGAAAGTATCGGTAGTCGTGCGCTTCTTCCTTGCTCCGCATGGACTGCGTCATCCCCCGCTCGGCTTCCCAGAGCCTCGTTTCCTGCACAATGCGCACCCCGCGCTCCACGCAGTCGATCTGACGCTCGCGCTCATAGGTGATCGCGCGCTCGACATTCCGGAAGCTATTCAGGTTCTTGATCTCCACCTTGGTTCCGAGTTCGGTCTGGCCCCTCTTCCGGACGGAGATGTTTGCATCGCAGCGCATCGATCCTTCCTCCATGTTCCCGTCGCACACGTCAAGGTACATGAGGATGGATCGCAGGCTGCGCAGGTACTCTCCAGCCTCCTCGTGGCTGCGCATGTCCGGCTTGCTCACGATCTCCA
>JAUYMQ010000556.1 GCA_030698575.1 Deltaproteobacteria bacterium | reverse complement strand
CCTCGGGCTGCACCGTGAACCAGCTCGACCAGAGCAGGATCATCACGAGCACGATACCCACGCCTACGGTAATCTGCCCACCCCGGAACCCGCGGAAGCGATCCCGCAGCTCCCGGAGCGTGCGTTCGAGTTCGGGCGGTGGCCAGCGGGTCCCGCCGGGGTTCTCGGGGTCATAGGCTGACATGGTCATTCTCCTTTCCCCAACGTTCTCCCAACTGCCGCGGCTCGGGCAGCTCGCCCGGCCGCCGGATGGCGCCCCCATCCGTGCCGATCAAGCCGCAGAGGTGGACGACCCCGTCCCGGATCACCACCGTCAGACGGCCGAGCATCGCCCACGGCTTCGCGCGGAGCTCGGTCAAGAGCCGGTCCTCCTCGAGCAGCTTGGCGACGGTGGCCGCCGGCTTGTCCTCGGCCACCGAGACAACCGGAGCGGACATGACATCTCGGGTGTGCTGGCCGCGGCCCTGACGAACTCCCAGGCGAGGTCCTCCGTTCCCAGGAAGAACGTCAACCACGGATAAGGGCTTTGCAAGCAGCCTGCCAGCTCCGCGGAGGAAAGAAGCGCTCCGTCAAACAGCCGCTTCCAGCGCCGGCCCCGTACCCCGGGCGATGGCCAGCGCGGTCGAGCCTCCCCTGCCTGGCGCGCACGCGCCGATCAGGGACGCCGCTGAGGTTCGCTCTCGTAGGCCTTCAGCTTTCGCCACAAGGTGTGCAGGCTGATCCCGAGCGCCTTGGCGGTGCGAGTGCGGCTGCCGTGATGCCGCTCGAGCGCCGCGAGGATGGCCCGCCGCTCCAGCTCCTGCAGCGACAGCGGCCCCGTGAGATCGCCCGCGCCCGGAGATGCCCCGCCCTCGCGTAGCGCCGGTGGCAGGTCGGCGACGGTGATGCGGTCGCGCGTGGCCAGGACCACGGCGCGCTCGAGCGCGTTCTGGAGCTCGCGGACATTGCCCGGCCAGGCGTAGCCCGTCAGGAGCTCGAGGGCCTCCGCCGAGATGGCGCGGATCTCCTTTCCCTGCGCCGCGGCATGCCGCTCGAGGAAGAGCCGGGCGAGCGAGACGATGTCCTCCCGGCGTTCCCGGAGAGGAGGGATCACGATGTTGATGACGTTGAGGCGGTAGTAGAGGTCACGACGGAACTCGCCGCCGGCCACCGCCTGCTCCAGGTTTCGGTTGGTCGCGGCAAGGACCCGGCCGTCGACCCGCACCGAGGTCGTCGCGCCGACGCGCCGGATCTCGCGCTCCTGGAGCGCCCGGAGCAGCTTGACTTGGATCGCCGGCGGCGCCTCGGCGATCTCGTCGAGGAGAAGAGTCCCGCGGCCGGCCTCCTCGAAGAGCCCCTTCTTGTCGGTGACGGCGCCCGTGAAGGCTCCCCGCACGTGCCCGAACAGCTCGCTCTCGAGGAGCGGCTCGGGAAGCGCCCCGCAGTTGATCGCGACGAACGGCCCCTTCGCGCGGCGGCTCCGCTCGTGGATGAATCGAGCCACCAGCTCCTTGCCCGTTCCGCTCTCACCGGTGAGCAGCACCGTCGTGTCGGCTGTCGCGACCCGCTCCGCCAATTCCAGGACGTCACGCATCGCCCGGCTCTTCGCGACCGGGGCCTCGGGCCCGTGGAGGTGCTGCGCCAGGCTCTTCCACCGCTCGGCCTCGCGCTTGTGCCGGGATACCGCCAGGCGCTGCTGGCGGAGCGTCTGCTCCAGCCGCGCGATCTCGTCCTGCACGGAGGCCACCTTGAAGTATTCGAGGTGCGGCTCGAGATCGGCGCCCCAGTCGGACCGTCGCCGGCCGACCGCACGGCAGCACCCGTGCCCGGTGGCGCAGCAGTCGGTCTCGACGAAGTAGATCTCCTCGCCCAGGCAGGCCGAGAAGTAGCCGCTCACGTACCCCGCGAGCTTCCAGCACACGGGCTCCGTGGCCGCCCCCAGGTGGCGGAGATGCTGCTCCGTCTCGTAGCAGTTCTCCCACTTGATCTCGGCCTCGAACCTCCCGTCCCCCGCGAGCCCCGAGAGACGCGTCCTGACGGCCAGGGCCTTGCCCTCGAGCGCGTGGAGCACGAGACCTGCCTTGCACCATTCCTCCTGGCTCTCCCAGTGAAAGAGCTTCTTCAGGGTGAGGGCGTCGCGATAGCCATCGGCGTAGCCGAAGCGCGTCAGGAGCCCCCGCGCCACCTTCGAGCCGACGGTCTCGACGAGCTCCCGGCGAAGGATGCCCAGCACATCGGCGTCGTAGAGCAGCATCCGCTGATCGTGAAACGCGATCACGCCCTCCGCGACCCGGAAATCGAGAAGCTCGAGCACCTTCAGGTCACTGGCCCGCATACTTGCCCCCCCCCGTCGAAGGCCATCCCATTTTCACACGGTCCTGGACATTTTGACATGGTCGGGACGGTTCCGCCAGTCCGGCGCGGGGCCCTAACGCCTCAAGATCCTGGACCTTCTCAGCCCCGCAGGCCTGGCAGACCCCTTGCAACTCATCGAGGGCAAGGAGAGCGAGATGAGTCGGAGGATCGTGGCCTTCATCGAGAACAGCATCGGCCCCCGGTTGCTGCTCGCCACCCGTCTCTCGGAGGTCGGGTACACGGTGACCGTCCTTTCGGCGGCGGGCGCGGTCAGGGAGCAGATGAAAACGGACACCCTCGATTGGCTCATCCTCGATGAGGCCGCCATTCGGCGGGACGGGACCGCTCTCCTGGGGCAGCTGGCCCGGACTCGGGAGCGGCCCCGGATCGCGTGGCTGGGTTCGCATCCTCCGGCAGCGCAGGGTTTCATCCAGGTGAGGTTCGACAAGCCGCTGGACTACGGCAAGATCATCCGATTCCTTTCCGCAACGAACGACGACTGAAGAGAGGACGGTCATTGGCGATGGCAACCGGGTCCGGTTCGGGCAAGGCGCGCATTCACCTGTCCGGGGTGTTTGATGGCTCCCGGGCGATGGAGCTCGCGAGCTGGCTGCGCCGTGAGCGCGCGGCGGAGATCAGCGTCGACTTCTCGGACGTCGATCGCTTCGAGGCCTTCGGCGTCGACGTGCTGTTCAGGGAGCTGGCCGGGCTCAAAGGCGCTGGCGCCACCGTGCGCTGCTGCGGCATCCCGCCGTGCGTGACCGAGGGGCTGGACGCGCTCGGCATCGCCGTCATGCCGTCCCCGCGCCATCCCCGGTGGGCGCCCTGGGCGCCGTGAGGGGCGGAGGATGAGAAGCGAGATCACGCCGGCGGAGCTCCACTGCGGTGCCCACGGCGCCGGGCCGGTGGGCTTCCGCCGGGCCACGACGCCCGCCGAGGATCTGCTGCGCGGCGTCTGGCGGGAGAACCCGGTGCTGGTCCAGCTCCTGGGTCTCTGCCCGACACTGGCCGTGACCA
>JAUYMQ010000554.1 GCA_030698575.1 Deltaproteobacteria bacterium | reverse complement strand
CTTGCGTGGCAATCCATTCGCCGGTCTTCATGTGGTAGCCGACGTCGTGATCGTAAACCTGGAACAGGCCCGCGAGAAATGCAAAACAGAGGAGTGCGGCGACGAGCGCCACGCCGCGCACAGGGTTCGCGCTGCTCACCGGCCCACCCCCCCCTCGCGGGGTTCCGCCGCCCGCCGCGCCCTACCGCCAAGCCCCAGCGCATCCAGCGTTCGATGCGATGGCGAGACGCTGCCCTTGCGACTCAGCCCGATGGCCCACGCTGAAAGCATTCCGAAAAGAAACGAAAAGCCGGTAGTCGCCACGCGCACGACGAGCGCGCCGTAGGCCGCCTGGTCAGGCGCGGCCCCGGCAGCGTGGAGCAGGAGGCCGAGGGCGGCATCGCGCGTGCCGAGCCCCTGCGGCATGAAGGAGACCGACCCGATCAGATAGGCGGCGCAGTAGGCGGCGAAAAGGTAAAGGAACGGTGCATCGAAACCCGCAGCGCCAACCGCTGTATCAAGAATGCCCGCCACGGCGAGGTCGCTGGCGAGGTAGAGGATCGCGAAATTCGCCAGCGTGAGCGGCGTCACCCGCGAAAGCGCTTCGAGCATGGCGCGCGCCACCGAAGCCGCCCGGCCGGGGAGCCTCCGCGGCACCGATATCCTGCCCGCGGCCGCGAGCCGGGCGAGTGTGATTGTCGCAACCACACCGCTGATGGCCGCCAGAACCAGGCCGGCCCGCCACGGTCCTGCGAGCGCTGCGTGATGAAGCGGCGCCGCGAGCAACGCCGCCCCGAGTGCCACGACAAAGGCTGCAAATGCCTCGAGCGGAATCAACAGTGACCCGGCTCCGAGGGGAACCCGGTGGCGCTCCTTCAGGAGATACACCCGGAAAGGAAACCCCATGCGCAGCGGATTGGTGGAGTTCAGCGCCTGCGAGGCCAGCATGATGCCGCAGAACGAGGCGAGCGGCACGCGATGCCCCGCGTTCCTGAGGTAGAGCCAGGAGGGAAGGAACGCCAGAAAAGTCGAGAGTGCGAACAGAAAAATGATCCAGCCCCAGGCTCCGGGGCCGAGCACGCCCGCAAGCGCGCGCAGGTCCAGGTTGCGCAAGGCCCAGAAGGCCAACCCCCCCGCCGCGAGCAGGATCGCCCGCTCTGCCCAGGCGCGCACGTCACCCTCCTGCGGCGCCGGCCCCGGTCGGCCCCGGCTGCCCCGCGTGGCCCGGCATGTTTCCGCGCGAGGGACCGGGCTGAGGCTTGGACACCATGCTGCACCAGCTCTGGCAATGATCGGGATAGTCCTCGTCGAGCATGAGCTTCCGGAACTCGCGGGCGTTTTGCGATTCCAGCGCTCCCTGGAGCCCCAGCTCGAAGGCGTTGGCCAGCGAGCGGTGCGCGTAGTTGCAGCACGGGGCCAGGTAACCGTCCTTGTTGATGTAGACGATTCCCGCGAAGGGGCTCATGCAGGGAGTCGGGCGTTCGAGGAAGTACTCGAGATTGTCGACGTTGGTCTCGAGGCCGAGCCGCCGGCACTTCTCCCGGACCTCGTCCATGAACGACTTCACGTCGGGGTTTTCGACGCTGAGTTTGAGGAAGCCGTGCTGCTTGCTGGCCTCGCTCTCGTGGAGCCCCTGGAAGTGCAGCTCCTTCACGTTTCCGATGCTCCGGGCGAGTTCCGGCATGTTGCGGAGCGAGTCGAGATTGTCCTTGCTCACGACGGCGTTGATCCGGATGGGAATATCCGAAATCGAGGCGAAGTAGCTCATGTTGTCGAGGATCCGCGAGAGCTCGACCTTGCGAATCTCCCGGAAGGTCTCCGGATCGGTCCCGTCGATGCTCACCGCCAGCTCGCCCAGGCCCGACTCCGCCAGCTCTTTGCCGAGATGTCGGAGCATGGTTCCGTTCGTGGTGACGGAGGGACACTTCACGTACTTCGCCGCGTGCCGGATCACTTCGATGATCCCGGGGTACATGAGCGGCTCACCCTCGCCGAACAGATGCAGAAGGCGAACTCCGCGGCAGCCTTCAATCAGTTTCATGAGAGGCTCGAGGGGCATGTCGCCCACCTTGCCGAGCATTTCCAGATTCTCGCGGTAGCACCACTTGCAACGCATGTTGCAGCGATTCGTGATCTCGATCTGGACCACGGAGGGAGGGAAGTTGTAGTAGCGCAGGCGCGAGTGGCGCTTGAGAGTGCGCAGCTCGATGAGCCGCAGCGCGTCGAGCTTGTTCTTGTTCCAGAGCGCGCGCGTCAGGTAACGGGCGCGGTGGAAGTTCGGCATCCTGAGCTTGCTCAATACGCTGGACATTAAATCATTCCTCTTGAGGCCGGGAGCATTCGGCCCTCAGGCTCCGCCCTCTGGCGTTGCGACGAAACAGTGTTGCCGGAAAAACAGGTTGCGTACCCAGGGAACCTCCTGGAAGAGCCAGGCGAAGGGGTGCTTACCCGGGTTGTTCGCGTTCTTGACGATCGTCCTGTTCATGAGCACCCGGAGCCCCGCCGCGCGGCAAAGCCGCGCCACGGAACGGGGAGAGTAGTAGAACGTGTGCGTGATCCCGGGCTCCGGTGCGCGGTGAGCCGGGCCGTGATCGAGGGCCCCGATGGACAGGAGAACCCCGCCGGGCCGCAGCAACCGCCCGAACTCCCGCAACGCGCCGATCGGGTCGTGCAGGTAGCAGAAGTTGTCGAACATCGTGACCGCATCGAACATGCCGTCCGGAAGCGTCGCCAGATCCTCCGGCGGAAGCACCTTCACGTAGGGGGCCCGCCGCAGTATGAGGGAGCGCGCCGCCGAGGAGGGTTCGACGCCGTATGCTTCCCATCCAGCGTTCACTGCCTCATCGAGAAAGACCCCCGTCGCGCAGCCGTGATCGAGGATGCGCCCCGGGGCGATGAAACGCCCGAGCAGGGCGAGACGGTGCCTCGCCACCCGGGCCCGCCACGCCTCTCCTTCCCGGTAGTGCTCGTAGCCGGCCAGCGGGTCCTCGGCGAAGTATCGCTCGTAGAACTCCGCCATCGCGGCCGGTGTCGGGCGCGGGCTCGCGAAGCAGATGCCGCACACAGCGCACCGCACGATGGCATAGGGATCTTTTTCGACGACCGGCTCGACGACCGACGGGTGGCTGAACCGCCCACAGAGGGGGCAGGACGCGTCTTCCCGGAGCGGGATCATCGCGACACCTCCGCAGCCCGAGCGGCATCCCCCCCGCCCACGACGATCTGCGCCAGCCCGATCGGCCCATCACCGCCGAGCAGCATCTCGGCCGCCTTCATGCCGGCGGAGTGGAGCCCCACAAGCGGCGCGGGGCCCAGGTAGGCCATGGTCCGGCCCATCCGACGAGGGCCGATCTCTTCCTCCGGAAACACGCGAAGACCCGCCGCGCGAAGCTCTCCCGGGCGGATCCACCCGGCGAACTGAACAACCGCCACGTGCGGCGCGCGCTTCTGCAGCGCCCCGATGGAAAGTCCGCCCCCCTCCCCAAGAAGCAGGTCCGTCCGGTCGTAGTCGGCCACGACAAGCGCGTCGGCGCCCTCGACGGCCTGCAAGGCGGCCTCGCCCTCCAGCGCTTCGGCCCTTCGCACGTCCGCCCCCAGCCGTGCCAGCACGGGCGCGATGCGAGCGGCGAACTTCCCGCGCCCCGCGACGCAGATTCGCGTGCCATGCACCTCGATCTGGAGTTCCTGAAGCATCTTCACCGCCAGCAGCCCGTTGTGCTCGAAGACATCGACAAGGGGATGATCCTCATTCACGGCGGCCACGCGAACCCCCCGGCGAGCGCAGGCCCCCTGATCAATGTCGCCCTCACGGATCTCCCAGGCCTCGCACATCGCCGCGACCACGCTCCCCTCGCGCAGCGAGGCGATTCGCGCCGCATCGAGGGGTCGCACAGCGCCCAGGTTCGTCACCAGGTCGGCCACGGCGAGCGTGTCCGGATCGAGGCGATCCAGGCAGTCGATGCGATCCGGCGCACCAAGCGCCCGGCGAGCGGCCCCTACGGCATCACAAGCCTCCCGCGCGCTCCCCCAGCGGGAGTCCTCTGCAACGGCCAGCACGCGATCCGCTCCGGCCTGCGCGGCAATGACGGGCGTCAGCGCGAAGTGTCCGGTGGCCGCTTCGGTGAGCACCACGCGGTCGCGAAGATCCAGCCCTACCCGCGCGATCCATTCCGCCACGAGCGAACGAAGCCGCTCGGGATGAACGCCTCCGGGCCCCGGCTCCGCGTGAATCACAGCAGCGCCTCCTCCAGGCACCTGATGACGCGCGCCTGGTCCTTCGCCGTGAGGGAAGGGTGCAGCGGAAGCGAGAGGGTGCGCTCGCGGGCCGCGACGGCGTTTGGAAAATCGCGGCGCTCGTGGCCGTAGCGCCTCCGGTACCAGCCGAGCAAGGGCACGCAGTGGGTGCCGAAGGTTGTCTCGATGCCGTGCTTCCCCAGCGCCGCCTCGGCCCGCGCGCGCAGCCGGCGGCTGCGGAACGTCACGACGAAGGACTGCGCAACGCCGACTCCTTCGAGCGGGATGGGCGGAAGTGTGAGGCCCGGCAGACCGTCAAGCGCCTCGCGGTAGGCCTCGGCGAGCGCCGCCCGCTGGGCGATGAGCGTGCCGAGCCTCGAGAGCTGGGCGAGGCCCAGGGCCGCCTGGAAATCGGTCATGCGATAGTTGAGCCCCGGCTCGACGAGATCGAAGCCGCGGGATCCCCGGACCAGACCGTGGGATCGCAACGCGCGGATCCGCCGCGCGAGCGGCGCCCTTCGGGTGATGACGAGCCCTCCCTCGCCTGTCGTCATGATCTTGCGCGGGTGAAAGGAGAAGCAGCCCGCGTCGCCGATGGTTCCCGCAGCCTGGCCCCCGCGCTCCGCGCCCAGCGCGCAGGCGGCGTCTTCGATGATTGCCGGCTGCTTTCCCCGACCGGCGCCCCTGATGGCATGCGCGATGCCGCGCACGTCGGCGGGTTCACCGAAGGCGTGCACCGGCATCACTGCGCGGGTCCTGCGGCTCAGCACGCGAAGGACCTCCCGCGGGCCGGCGTTGAAGCTCCCCGGCGCGATGTCGCAGAAGACCGGACGAGCGCCCAGCCACTCGACGACGTTGGCGGTCGCTGGAAAGGTGAAGGCCGGCACCACGACTTCGTCTCCGGGCCCGACACCCACGCTTTTCAGCGCCAGGTGGAGCGCCGCCGTGCCGGAGCTGACCGCCACCACCTCGACGTCTCCCAGGAAACCGGAAAGTTTTCGCTCGAGAGCCTCGACCACCCGGCCCTGCACAAGATCGCCGGTGGCGAGGACCGCGGCCACGGCCTGAATGTCATCGATGTCGATCATCGGGCGGCCCAGGCGGACCGTTTCGTCATGCGCCGGCACGATACCACTCCGCGGTGCGGCGGATGCCCTCTTCGAGATCCACCTGGGGGCAAAAGCCGAGTATCGTCTTCGCCTTCTCGATGCTGGGAATTCGCAGTTCGACGTCCGCGTAGTTCTTCGGAACGAACCGCAACTCGCTCCGGCTTCCGGTCACCCTGAGCACGGTCTCCGCGAGACCGAAGATGGTGATGGTTCCCCGGGGGTTGCCGATGTTGAAGACGTTCCCCACGGCCTTCTCGTTGGTGACGCAGGCCATCAGGCCGTCCACTAGATCGTCCACGTAGCACCAGCTCCGGATCTGATCGCCGTCGCCGTGAATCTCAATCGGCTCGTTCGCCAGCGCGCGGCGAACGAAAATGTGAATTGCGCCCTCTCCGACCTGGCCCGGGCCGTAGACGTTGAAGGGGCGAATACTTACCAGGGGCAATCCTTGCTCCGAGCAGTAGGCATGCCCCAGATGCTCGGCTGCGAGCTTGGAGACGGCGTAGGTCCACCGCCCCTCCCCCACGCTTCCGAGTGCGGTCGTGTCGCCTTCCTCGCTCTTGTAGGCGTAGCTCCCGAAGACCTCGCTCGTCGAGAAATCCACGAGGCGCTCGATCCCGCCCAGCGCCACCGCCGATTCCAGGACGTGGTAGGTCCCGATGAGGTTGACCTTCATCGTGTTGGTGATGCTGCGTATGACGGTGTCGATGCCCGCAACCGCGGCCAGATGGATGACAATCTGGGTGCCACGCATCGCTTCCTTGAGGCGCGCGAAGTCCAGAATGTCGCCCTTTACGATCCGGAGGTTCGGGTGATTCCAGGCCGGGCCGCTTTCGATCGAGTTTCGCGCGAAGCTGTCGTACACCACGACCCGATTCTTCTCGATGACGCGCTCGACGAACTTGCTGCCGATGAAGCCGGCGCCGCCCGTGACAAAGATATTCTTCCCCTCAATGGCCATTGGTCACGCTCTGATAGAGGTTGATGGTGTCCTCCACGATGAGATCGTCCTGCCTGCGGTGAGCCGCCAGAAGCCCCCGGCCACCCTCGGCAAGCCGCGCGGTGAGATCGCGCTTCGACAGGATGCGCAGAACGGCGCCGGCCAGCGCGGCAGGGTCCTCCTGTGGCACGAGCAGGGCTGCGTCTCCGTCTGGGAAGAGTTTTCGCTCCTGTCCGCCGTCGCTCACCACGCAGGGAACGCCGAGGTGCATCGCCTCGGCGATGGTTGTGGCCCAGCAGTTGTCCAGCAGGTTGAGCGAGACGAAGACGTTCGAAGCCTTGAGGATCGCGCCGACGTCGTTGCGGGCGCCCGTGAGGAAGGTGCTGTCCCAGATCCCCCGCGCCTTGGCGCCTTCCCGCAGGAGCGGCAGAAGCGGGCCGTCGCCGACCATCACAAAGCGCGTTCTGGGCCGTTTTGCGAGGATGAGCGGCGCGGCGTCGAGGAAGGTCCAGGGATCCTTCTGTTCGTACATCCGCGCGATGAAGGTGACCACCGGCTCTCTCTTGAGCCCCAGCTCGTTCCGGAATGCCTCGCCGTCGGCGGCGTCGAGGCCGGCCTCGTCGATGGGCAGGAAGATCGGGTGGAGCGGCTTGCGCGTCATGGTCGCCAGCCGATCGTGCACCTCCGTGCCGGCACCGCCTCCCGCCACGATGGCCTGCGCCCCCGCCACAACGACGCGGTTGAAGGACCGGGGAAGTGATCGCAGGTCGGTGCCGAGGGGCGAGAGCACCACGGGGCGCCGCCTCAGCTGGCGGACAGCCAGCGCCACAGCGCCCATCGGGGTCCAGAAGGCGTGGAGGGCATCGGCGTCACCGCACTCCCGCAGGGTGTTCCAGAAAAGGCTGGCTGCAAAGGTCGGGAGCTGCGCCTGCGCGAGCGGGCTGTCCTTGAGCCCGACCATGAGTCCCGCGCGGCCGTAGGCCAGGCGTTGCTTCCACCGGGGCCAGAAGTAAGAGAAACGGACCACTTCGACGCCGTCCAGCATTTCCCGCGCCGGCGCGTCGGGGGCTCCCGGCGCGAGCACGCGCACCGCGACCCCGCGCCGCACGAGCCCGCGGGCCCAGCGGTGCAGAAATATTCCGGCATGATCTTCGGTCGATCTCGGATAGGAACTGGTAAGCCAGAGTGCGCGCATGATTCTTCCCGTTGCCGCCCCGCGTGGGGGCAGCGTCAGCGGAGGTGCTTGTTGTAGTCGAGGTCGAACCACATGGCGAAGAACAGCGATTGACATCCGGAGATGAACAGAAACGCCGCGAAGATCGCCGTCGTGGGAGAGATCGGCCCGATCAGGAAGCGATGGAGAAGCCCCCAGGATCCGATCGCGACACCGATGGGCGTGAGCAGAAGCCCCATCAGGTAAAAGAAGAGCAGTGGATGAAAGTCGCGGATGACGTACTTCTCCTTGAGCCGCCAGGCAAAGCCCCGCACGAGCAGCCAGGCAATGCGCGGGACCACGCTGTGGAGCCGGATGCCCGACTTCTCGCCGATGTGGTAGATCGGGCGCACGGAGACGTCCCGCACACGGAAGTTCGCCACGTTGAGCCGGATCAGGATGTCGTTCGGCATCCCGTAGCGGGTGTAGATCCGATCCAGATCGATTCTTTCGAGCGCGGTCGCCGTGATCGCCGTGTAGCCCGACTGGGAGTCGGCGATGTGCCAGTAGCCCGACGCAATCTTGGTGAAGAGTGAAAGAAAGGCGTTTCCCAGATACCGGACCCGCGGAATCATCTCCCACGACTCCCCGCGGAACAGGCGATTTCCCTTCACGTAGTCGGCCTCGCCGGCGGCGATGGGGTCGAGAAGGCGCGGGAGGTCCGCAGGATCCATCTGCGCGTCGCCGGCCATGACGACCGCCACATCGAGCCCCATCTCGAGGGCCCGCTGGTAGCCGGTGACGATGGCCGCGCCGACGCCGCGATTCAATTCGTGGTGCAGGAGGACGACGCGCCCCGACTCGAAACCGCGGTGGGCGCGGACGACGTCTGAGGTCTTGTCGCTGCTCGCATCGTTGACCACGATGATGCGATCGACGAACTCGGGCATGGTGGAGAGCACCCGCCCGATGAGCAGTTCCTCGTTGTGGGCGGGAACGACCACGCCCACTTTCTTCCCTTGGTACACGCGTACCCCCTGGCAAGCGGTGTCTACCCGCCCCTGGTCCACTCATCGGCAGTTTCGGGCGCTATCTTGACCGCCTTCCCCGCCATAACCTCTTGATCTGGCTTCATATTGTCGATTTCGTATAGCGACCAGGCGCCCCGCCCGTCGAGCCTGGTCGTCCAGGCGTTCGCGAAGGCCTCGAAGCCCGCGCTGCCCCCGCTCCCCCGGCGGCCGTCGAGGAACCGGCGCAGCAGCGTCTCGTTGACCAGGAAGTGCGTCACGCCCTGGTCCCGGAAGTAGTCTGCGGCGCCGTCCGGCCCCGCGGCCAGCGCTCGCGCAAGGCCCACCCCGCTGAAATAGGGTTCGTAGATGTAGGGCACGTCGAGGTAGTAGCCCTGGTCCCCCATGAACAGGAGCTGGACCCGCCCCTCCTTCGGAACGAGCGCGTTCACGGACGCGTAGAGCGGATAGGCGGGGAGGCGTCGCACGAGGTAGGCCTCGCGGCTCTCGCTTCCCGCGACGTATGAAAACAGATCGGCCTCCCATGCGGCGCGCAGCCCGAAGAAGCCGTTCCAGATGAGCGCGCAAGCCAGGAGCGCACGCGCCGCCGGCGCGCGCCAGCGAACCGCCGCTGCCCCTGCCAGTGGGCAAAGCAGCGCCACGAAGGGGAGCACGTAGCGCGCCCGCGCCACCTGGGTGCCGAGAGCCAGAAAAACGCCGGCGACGGCGAAGGCCGTCAGCAGACCCGCTCCGGAAAGCGTGGCGCCGCGACGCCGGAGCAGCAGCACTGCCGCCGCAAGCAGAGGGAGGAAGGGGTTCAGTCGCCCGTCGAATCGGCGCGGATCGTTCTCTCGCCCGGACAGGAAGATGCGGAACGGAAGGGCGGCAATCTCAAGGTTGCTCTCGCCGTACTGGAGGCGCCGGAGCAGCAGTGGGCCGGCACTCTCGGCGGCATCGCCGGCAGCGTCGCCGATCTGATGCGAGAAGAGCGGATACACCGGATTGTGATGCGCCCAGGCGTTTTGGGCGAGCCACGGCGAGGGTGGCAGCAGCGCCAGCAACCCGAACAGGCATGCCGCCTGCGCTCCCCGGAGGATGCCTCCACGGCGAACTGCGCTTAAGAGAACCATCACGCCCAGGAGCGCGATGACAAGAAGCGCCTGGTACTTCGAAGACAGGGCGAAGCCCGCGGCGAGTCCGGCCATGGCCAACCAGGGTCCGGTGCAGCCCGCCTCGCGCCAGCGGAGGAACGCCTCCATCGCCAGGAAAACATAGAGGCAGAAAGCCAGATCGACGTATGCCGACCCGGCGAGCCGCGCCACCACGGGGAGGCCCAGGAAGAGCGCCGCGGCAAGCAGCCCCGCGCGGTCTCCCGCCCAGCGGCGCGCGCGCATGCCCAGCACGGCCGACGCAAGGATCCCGAAGCCGAGATGAATCCACCCCGAGGTCCAGTCGGCGCCGAGCCCCACGGGGAGCAGGTAGAGCATGTCGGTCCCCTGCGGATAGGCCGCATGCAGGGCGAAGGGGACGTCGACGATGCGACCCGCATCGAGGAACAGGCGCGGAAGCGCGAGGTGGTGAATGAGCGCGTCACGCGCGACAGGCGGCGAGAGTCCGAGGTAGAGCGGGATTGCGGCAGCGGCCGCGAGCGCGACGGCGGGCAGCGGATGTGCGCGCACAGCCGCCGATACGGCCCGGCGCGATGCGGGTGATCGCGCGGCCAGCACGACGAGTCCGCCTCCGATGACGACCGCCAGAAAGACGAGCGTGGCTTGCCCGAGGGCGCCGGCGATCCCCGCCGCGTAGAGCAGCACGCCGCCCAGCCAGAGCCACGCGGCGATCGCGAAGATCTCCCTGAAACCTCCCTGGGATCGCATCACGACTTCTCTCCCGCGCCGAGGGCCGCGCGCCAGCGCGCACGGTCGCCCTCATCGCGGGTCCGGGTGATGGCCTGCTCGAGGGCCTCTCGGGCCGCGGTGTTACGCCCTCGCTTCTTTTCCAGTTCGTAAAGCTGGTAGTAGGGCTCCGGCGCCCCCGCGTGATTGCGTAGTGCGGATCTAATCGTGGCTTCCGCCTCGGTCAGTCGGCCCAGGTGCGACTCGAGCTTGGCCACGTTGAGCAGATGCGAAGGCTCGGCCGGATCGAGCTCGGAAGCTCGCCGGAACAGCCTTTCCGCCTCCGTCCACCGACCGAAACCGCTGTAGATCCGGGCAAGCTCGTTGGTCAGCACGGCGTCGTCCGTCTTTAGGCGCGAAGCCAGTTCGACGAGCACCAAGGCGTCCTGGGGACGCTTGCGAAGCTTCAGGATTCCGCCGGACGCCGCGAGAAGATAAGCATGATGGCGAGCCCCCTCCGGATCCTCCATGACGCCCGGGACTGCGAACTCCTTCCCCAGGAAGTCTCTGAGATCCTCAAAATAGGCATCGACTTCAGCGCGCTCGAGATCGCCGACGGGACTTGGTTCAAATCGCCAGAGATACCGCCAGGGGCGTAGATACTGATAAACGTGCTGATCGAGCTCGCTCATCGGCTCCCA
>JAUYMQ010000553.1 GCA_030698575.1 Deltaproteobacteria bacterium | reverse complement strand
CGCTCGCGGCCCGCTTCGTCGGTGACCTCAACGACTTCCACGCCGATGCGGTCATCCGGCCCGAAACTGCGGGTGTATCGGAGGGGCACGAGCCGGTAGATGCCGTGCTTGTTCTCGGCGCCGAAGTCGTAGGCAATCTGCTCGGTGACCGTGAAGGGCTCTTCGCGGCCCACGCGCACCTCGACGTCGAAGCTTCGAATCTCCTCAGCGCCGGACAGGGCGGGGGCAAGGAAGAAGAGAAGGGCGAGTATGAGGAGCGAGCGGCGAGCTGGCTCAGTTCGCAAAGCTGACCGCCGGGGTGCTGCGTTCGGCCTCGCTGTCGAGCTCGAAGTACTCCTTCTTGTCGAACCCGAAAGTGCTGGCGACGATATTCGACGGGAAGGTCTCGGTGGCGGTGTTCAGGTCGCGGACGATCGCGTTGTAGTAGCGCCGCGCGTTCTGGATCGATTCCTCGATGCCTGAAAGCTCGCGCTGCAACCCCAGGAAGTTCTCGTTGGCCTTGAGATCAGGGTAAGCCTCGGCCAGGGCGAAGAGATGGCCCAGGACCCGGCTGAGATTCCCCTCCGCCTGCGCCCGTTCACCGGGCGTCGCAGCCTGCTGGGCCCGGCCGCGGGCCTCGACGACCTCGTTCAGGGTCTTCTGCTCGTGCTGCGCGTAGCCCTTCACTGTCTCCACGAGGTTGGGCACAAGATCGTGCCGCCGCTTCAGCTGCACGTCGATGTCGCTCCATGCGTTCTCGCTGCCGTTGCGCAGACGCACGAGCCGGTTGTAGAGACCAACGACCGCCGCAACCACGAGTGCGACGACGAGAACCACAACGGCGAGAGATATCATGGCGGCCTCCTTAGCTGTGCCTTACGAGAAGTTATCGGACAAGTCAACGGAAAATTAATGCCGGGCCAATTTGAACTCAGGGACGGTCCGGGCTTCTGGTTCCGCCTCGGTGCGACACTTCGCGCGTGTCATTGCGAGGAGCAAAGCGACGAAGCAATCCCCTGCGCGCTCAGGTGGAGAGGCGCTCGACGGAGATGACACCCTGGATCTTCTCGATCTGCTTGATGACGCGGTTCAGGTGGGTGAGGTTCGTGACGGCGAATTCGAAGGTGTTGACGGCTTTCTGGTCCCGGGTGGTCGTGATGCGGGCGTGCGAGATGTTCAGATCGGCGGCCGAAAGGGTCTTTGAGAGGAGCGCCAGGATGCCGGGGGCGTCCACGCTGACGATGCGGATCTTCACCGGGTGCAGCAGGCCCTCCTCCTGGTTCCACTCCACGTCGACGCGCCGCTCCGGATCGATGAGGAGGGCCTTCGAGCAGGAAGCCGAGTGCACGGTCACGCCACGGCCGCGGGTAATGAACCCCACCACCTCGTCGCCGGGCACCGGACCGCAGCACTTCCCGAAGCGAACGAGGATGTCGCCCACCCCGCGGAGCTGGATGCCGCTCGGGCGCGAGCGCTTGAGGGCGCGCCGGAAGATCTCTCCGAGCCGCGTGGCCCCCTCCTGCACCTCGGGCTGGAGCTTGTCGGGCGGCAACAGCCGCTTCAGCACGCCGCGGGGCGAAAGCTTCCCGTAGCCCACTTGTGACTGAAGCGCCTCGATGGAGCGCAGGTTCAGCTCGTCGAGGACGCGCTGGATCTCACCGCGCTTCTGCATCTTCTGGAAGTTCAGCCCGGCGCGCCGGAATTCCCGGTCGAGCAGATCCGCTCCCATCTTCATGCTCTGGAGCCGCTCTTCCTGGTGGATGACGTGCCGGATCTTGCTCCGCGCCCGCGCCGTCACGACCAGGTCGAGCCAGTCCTTGCTCGGTCGCTGGGTGGAGGACGTGAGGATCTCGATGATGTCGCCGTTGCGGAGCTGGTAGCGCAGAGGGACGAGCTTGCCGTTCACCTTGGCGCCCGAGCAGCGGTTGCCGACGTCGGTGTGAATCGAGTAAGCGAAGTCCACCGGCGTGGACCCCTTGGGGAAGCGCTTGACGTCGCCTTGCGGCGTGAAGACGTAGACCTGGTCGGGGAACAGATCGATTTTGACGGTGTCGAGGAACTCGCCCGGGTCCTGCAAATCGCGCTGCCACTCGAGCAGCTGGCGCAGCCAGGCGAACCGCTCGTCGTCCTTCTGCTCGTCCTGCGACATGCTCTTGCTCTTGCGCCCCTCCTTGTAGCGCCAGTGGGACGCGATCCCCTCCTCCGCGATGCGGTTCATGTCCCGCGAGCGGATCTGCACCTCCACCCGCGCCCCGTAAGGACCAATCACGGCGGTATGCAGCGACTGGTAGCCGTTGGCCTTGGGCAGCGCGATGTAGTCCTTGAAGCGCCCGGGAATCGGCCGCCAGAGCGAGTGAACGATCCCCAGGGCCGCGTAGCAGTCGGACAGGCTCTCGACGATGATCCGGAACCCGATGATGTCGTAGACCTGATCGATCGAGAGGTTCTGCGACTCCATCTTCCGGTAGATCCCGTACTCGCTCTTGGTGCGGCCCTTTATGTCTATCGTCAGCCCGGCGGCGGTAAGCTGTTCCTGGAGAACTCCGATGACCTTCTGGATGTAGCGGTCGGTCTCCTGCTGGTTCGCGCGCACGTACTCGGCAATTCGCTGGTAGATGTCCGGCTTGACGTAGCGAAAGGAGAGATCCTCCAGCTCCGACTTCAACCAGTCGATCCCCAGCCGATGCGCCAGCGGCGCGTAGATGTCCAGGGTTTCCTCGGCGATCGCGGCGCGGCGCTCGGTCCGGTGGTACTGGAGCGTCCGCATGTTGTGCAGACGGTCGGCGAGCTTGATCAGGACGATCCGGATATCTTTCGACATCGCCAGAATCATCTTCCTGAAATTCTCAGCCTGCTCTTCTTTTTTTGAAGAGAACTCGATGTGGGCGATCTTGGTGACGCCGTCGACGATGTTTGCGATCTCATCGCCAACAACGGTCTTCAGCTCGTCGAGGGTGGTGAAGCTGTCTTCGAGGGTGTCGTGCAGAAGCCCCGCGGCGATGCTCGTCACGTCGAGCTTCATCTCCGCGAGGATGCCGGCCACCTCCAGCGGATGAGAGAGGTAGGGCTCGCCCGAGAGGCGCACCTGACCCTGATGCACCTTCGCAGAGAAGATGTAGGCGCCCCCCAGGAGGTCCAGATCGGCCTTGGGGTTGTAGCTGAGAACCTTCTCGGCGATGTCGTTGTAACGAAGCATGGCGGCGTTTCCCGCGATCTTATCGGAGAAATCCGACTCTTAAGATAGTAGAGGATGGGCGGGGCGGGGACAACGGGGCCGGGACGGCCCCACCCCCGGCGCCCGGGGGGCGGCGGGGACGTGGGGGGCCTCAGCCCCGCCGCTTGGGCGGCGGCGGCGGCGTGGAAGGGATCAGCGCGCCGTAGGACCGGCGGACGCGGGGCAGCAGGCGGGCCCTGGCGTTCCGCTCGGCGTGAAGGATGGCTGCAAGATCGGTCACCGCCCGGTCGAAGGCGTCGTTGATGACCACGTAGTCGTAGAGATAGACGTGCCTCAGCTCCTCCTCGGCGGTCTGCAGCCGTTCCCGCACGCGGGCGTCGGTTTCGGTGCCGCGGGAGGCGAGGCGCTCCTTCAGTACCTCGAAGGATGGGGGTATGACGAAGACGAGGACGGGCGAGTCATCGTCCAGGCGATCGCGCACCTGGTAGGCGCCCTGGTAGTCGATGTCGAGGATGACGTCGATCCCGAGATCCATCTGCGATCGCAGCCAGGCCGCGGAGGTTCCGTAGAGCTGGCCGTAGACCTCCGCCCACTCGGCAAACTGCTTCTGTTCGATCATGCGGCGAAAGGTCGGCTGATCAACGAAGTGGTAGTCCTTCCCCTCATGCTCGCCCGCGCGCTTGGAACGCGTGGTGTAGGAGACGGAGAAGCGCGCCTCGGGCTCCCGTTCGAGCAGCGCCTTGCACAAGCTGGTCTTTCCCGAGCCCGAGGGGCCTGAAACCACCATGAGCACGCCCGGAGAATCCATTATCACTCCACGTTCCGGCCTCACTCCACGTTCTGGATCTGCT
Source organism: Deltaproteobacteria bacterium (assembly GCA_030698575.1). Classification (GTDB taxonomy): domain Bacteria; phylum JAUYMQ01; class JAUYMQ01; order JAUYMQ01; family JAUYMQ01; genus JAUYMQ01. The sequence continues at coordinate 593 of JAUYMQ010000553.1, read as the reverse complement.
CCCGCACCTTCTCCAGCTCGGCCTTGATCTCGACGACCCGATGCACGAGCTCGGCGTCGTTCGCCTTGGCGTTGATCGTGTTCGTCTCGCGCAGCATCTCCTGGACGAGGAAGTCCATCTTGCGCCCCACCGCCCCTTCCCCGGCGTTCAGGAGCTGGCGGAACTGTGCGACATGGCTTCCAAGACGCGTCAGCTCCTCCGACGTATCCATCCTTTCGGCATGGAACAGTATCTCCTGCTCCATCCGCCAGGGATCGGGGGCGGCCCCCTCCAGGAGCGCTTTCACCTTCTCCCGCAGCGAGGCGCGGATGCGCTCGCCCACGCCGACCATGCGCTCGCCAATCCATGCGATCGCCGCCTCGATGGCGGAGAGTCGATCATCGAGATCTCGCGTCAGCGCCCTGCCCTCCTCCGCGCGCATGGCGAGGAGGCCCTCCAGCGCCTCCGCCAGCGCCCGGGAAGCGTCCGTCGCAAAGGCCTCGAGGGCAATCACAGGCTCCTTCCAGAAGACCACCTCCCGGAGCGCGATGAAGCTCTCGAGCCGGATCGGCTCTTTGATTCCGAACTTCTGCCGCAGCTGCTCGAGCATGGTG
>JAUYMQ010000542.1 GCA_030698575.1 Deltaproteobacteria bacterium | reverse complement strand
GCGGTCCGGCGCGAAATGTCGAGATCGCGAAGCAGCTGGCGGATTTCGCCGATCACGGGGGCCAGTTGCGGGTTCTTGCCGGGCGTGAAGCTTCCGAGCGGCGCTTGCAGGCTTTGCCGGACCGAGCGGATCCAGCCGCGCAGCGTCAACCGCGCCGTCAGAACCGTGACGCCGGCCACGGCGAGGCCGAGCAGAACCAGAAACGCCATCAGATACAGCCGGGCGTCGAGGCTGCGGCTGGCGGCGAAGCTCATGTCGTGGAGGATGAGCAGGCGGCCGAGGGCGGCGTCTTCGCCCGAAATCGGGAACGCCGCCAGCAGGACCGTGCCGCGCTCGTGGTCTTCGGTGCGAAACGTCGGTTGGCCGCCGGCGCGGGCGTCCGGGCAGCCGAACTTTTTCGGCCAGGCCTTGCTGGTTCTTTGGAGTTTGCCCGCCCCGTCGCACCAGCCGACCGCCATGACCCGCTCGTCGCCCGCGATGCGCTCGAACAAGGCCTCCATTTCGCGCCGCGACGATTGCCGGGCGAGAACGACCAAAGAATCGTGGATCGAGTTGAAGATCAGCCGGGATCGAATTTCGACATCGTGCTGGAACCAACGCGCGATCAGGCTGTCGGCGACGGGCGTGAGGGCGGCGGCCATCGCCGCCAGCACCGCGAGCAAAGGCAGGAAAAAGCGCAAGAACAGGCTGGTGTTCATTACCGCACGCATTCGCTCGAAATTTTTCGAAACCGATAAATTAGTACATCACATCCAGGGCTACGACTCAAAATCAACGCCGGGTTCCGGACACTGCGAGGCCCGTGGCTAGCTCCAGGTTCTCATTTTTCGCCGCCGACAGACACTCATTATAGGTGGGCTCACTGCTGATCTCGCGTTCGAGCCGGTGAACCAAGCCCGATGCGGCGCTACCCTCGGTCATGGCCCAGAGGCGCACCGTCGCCCGCTTGCGGAGCCGTTGCCAGAACGGCTGCAAGTCGGTCCGGCGGGCGCGGGGCTTTTTGCCGCAAATGAACCAGGGGTTTTCGGGCTGGCGCTCAAGATTGGACAGGACCTCGAGGGCAGGGGCTCCAAGATGGATCACGCGGGCCCCGGTCTTGGTGTCGGGCAGCCGCAGGCACGCGCCCTCGAAATCCACATACTCCCGCTTCAACGTCATGATCTCGTTGAGCCGGCAGCCGGTGAAGATCAAAAGCCGGATAGCGGCGATGGCGTAGGCATCCTCGACACCCTCTTGTTCTGCCCGGGACAGGGTGTTGCCCAATGCGGCGAGTTCGGCGGGGCTGAGGTAGCGTTCACGCTTCACCTCGGGATACTTCTTTATATGTCGACGCGGGTTCGACCCGTCCGGGCGCAGGCCCCAGAGTTCCGCCAGGTTGAACATCTTTGAGACGACCTCGAGGTTCCGGCACCCGCAGGCTCTGGACTCTCAACGAGATCGCCTGGCCCATCGTCCCCGCGGGAACGATCCGGTTCACCCTCTCGGGCGAGTTCTTAGGGCTGATACGATGATGCTGGTCCGGGCTCAGCGCAGCTGGCATGGCGGCGGAGAGGAGCGATGGAAGTCGTACCCGGGTTCATCGTGGGGATCGTCAGTTAGTCGGTTTCACGCATGGGATTCTCTTTGAAGTCGCTTTGGAGCAGGTGCGCGGCTTCTGCAGCGACCACCCGTCGGAGCGCCGGAACCAGCGTCTCAGCTCGCTGCGGGCGTCCCCACCCCGAGGTGCTCAGTGTATAAGATTCGCTAAATGTATAAAGCGACCATGCAAAACGCTTGATGTATCAAGCAATCGCGGCCATACTGAGATCCATGGCGGATCGTGGCAGACGATCGCGGCGAAAGCGGTCCGAGTATGGAGGGCGACCGAACGAGCTTGGCTCTCTCCTGGCCGATTTGCGTACGGCCAAGGGGCTCTCACTCCGGCAGGTCGAAGAGGCCACGGGCAAGGCGGTCTCGAATGCCTACTTGAGCCAGCTCGAGAATGGAAAGATCCAAAAGCCCTCGCCCAACGTGCTTCACAGTTTGTCGGGGATTTACGCAGTGCCCTACGAGGCGTTGATGGAGAGGGCCGGATACTTGTTGCCGCTCGAGGGCAGCATGGGTGGGCGCAAGAGAAGGCTGGCTGCCTTCGCGATCGACGATCTGACCGCCGAGGAAGAGGAAGAGCTCCTCAAGTACCTGGCGTTCCTCCGCTCGCGCAACGCATCGTCATGAAAACTCGATTCCCACAGAATCTTGCCGCTAGCCTAACGTGCACAACGGGGTTGGCGAGCCGAGCAGGATCCGATGGAGGTTGGCGAGCAGATCGAGCGGCGGAAGGCCGCTGCCAGTAAGGATCTGGCATGACCAATGAGCGCGACCCGCAAGCGATTGAACGTCCTTCACGTGGCCACGATCAACAAACCGATTATGTCCCACATGGGATATGGCCCGATCGAAACGGTCATCTACAACATCGACAAAGGACTCAGCACCCTCGGGCACCGATCCATCGTTGCCTGCTCTTCGGATTCCGCCGTCACCGGCCAGAAGTACGGTACCGTTCCGCGGAGCCTCGGTGATTACCTCCGCCAAGACACGCGGGAGGGGAGGGCAAGTGTCGATCGACACCTCGCAAAGGCCCTGGCCAGGGCCAAGAGAGGTGACATCGACGTCGTCCACATGCACGAATGGTTCGAGTACGTCTGCGATGGCAGGTTCGCCCCTGGCCTGCCGATCGTGACGACCCTCCACGTATCCGGCTTGCACAGCGGAATCGAGGAGTTCCGCGCGATGCACCCCGACGCGCCGAGCGTACCCTCAATGCACTACGTCGCCATCAGCGAGTATCAGAGACGACAGTACGCCCATCTGATTCCGGTTGCGAAGACCATCCCGCATGGGCTCGATACGAACGAGTATCCGTTCAACGAGAGGTCCAACAGCGCAGACTATCTCTTCAACATCGGCCGAATCACTTGGGTCAAGGGACAGGACAGCGCCATCGATGTTGCGAAGAAGTCCGGTTCGAAGCTCATTCTCGCCGGCTGCGTCCAGGAAAAGCCGGAGGACAAGGCGTACTTCGAGCGCCTGGGGACGTCCATCGATCTCGTCGTCGACGTGAGCCGACATCCTGTCGACCGGAGCTACTACGAAGACGTCATGAAGCCAATCCTGTCCCGCAACGAACAGATCGTCTACATCGGGGAGCTGAGTACGGATGCGAAGAAGTACTGGTTTAGACATGCAAGGGCAACGCTGTTTCCGGTCCGGTGGGGCGAGCCCTTCGGGATGGTGCTGATCGAGTCCATGGCGTCCGGCACGCCTATATTGGCGTTCCGGGAGGGATCCGTTCCGGAGATCGTGATTGATGGAGTGACGGGGTTCATCGTGGATTCCGCCGGGGCGATGATCCAGGCGGTCGAGCGCATCGAGCACATCGATCGGCGCAAATGCCGCAGGCACGTCGACGAATATTTCTCCATGCAGAGAATGGCCGGGAGTTACGCAGAGCTGTACGCGGAGCTTGCCGGTGTGGCCGATCTGCGCAAAGCAGCGGCGAGTGGTCGGTCGGTCAGTCAGGAAAGCCCGTCCATTCACGGGATCAACGCCTAGTGGGGACGCCATGCCCAGAGACATTCCGGTAAGCAACGGCAATCTCCTCCTGAACTTCGACGCGAACTACCGCATTCGGGACATCTACTTCCCCTGGATCGGCCTGGAGAATCACACCCGGGGAAACGAATTTCGCTTCGGAATCTGGGTAGACGGCCGCATCTCCTGGATGGGCCCAGAGTGGGAAAGGGATCTCCGGTATCGCGACGACACACTCGTCACGCAGGTGTCTCTCCGGAGCAGCGCGCTGGCCCTGGAGCTTCGCTGTCAGGACACCGTCGATTGCCATCTCGACGTCTACGTCAGGCGAATTGAGGTCATCGACCTGGAAGGGAGAGCGCGCGAGGTCAAGCTCTTCTTCAACCAGGACTTTCACCTCTATGGCAACGAGATCGGGGAGACGGCGTACTACGATCCTCGCACTAGGTCCGTCGTCCACTACGAGAGGAATCGGTACTTCCTCGTCAATTGCTGCAATTCCGAAGCGTTGGTGGCCGATTACTTCTCTTGCGGTGTCAAGGAGGGGCCCGGAAGGCAGCCATCCTGGAAGGAGGCCGAAGACGGAGAACTCGGCGGGAGTCCAGTCTCTTGGGGACGTGCGGAGTCGACAGTCGGCGTGCGGGTGCATGTCCCTGCCGGAGGATCGGGCACGGCCTTCTACTGGCTGGCTGCAGGCCAGTGCTACGAAGAGGTGGTCCACATCAACGGGGTCGTTTCCGAGAAGACACCCTCCGAGCTGATCCGCCGAACGTCGGACTACTGGCGGGCATGGGTCCGAAAGGAACCGCGATCTTTCGGAGATCTGCCGAATTCTGTTGCGGACGTCTTCAACCGAAGCCTCCTCATCTTGCGAACCCAGATCGACAACCGAGGGGCGATCATCGCCGCGAACGACTCGGACATCGTGCGTTTTGGGGGAGATACGTACTCCTACATGTGGGGCCGCGACGGGGCATTCGCCGCCGCCGCGCTCGAGAAGGCCGGGTACTCGGAGCTGTGCCGGAAGTTCTTCGAGTTCTGCCGCGGGGTGTTGTCCGAGGAGGGATACCTCTTTCAGCACTACAACCCTGATGGATCACTGGCCAGCAATTGGCACGCGTGGCTACGGGACGGGAAGGAGGTGCTGCCCATCCAGGAAGACTCGACCGCCCTGATTCTCTGGGCGCTCTGGCTTCACTACGAGTGCTCGAGGGACGTGGAGTTCATCCGGCCCCTTTACGAGACGCTCATTCTGAAGTCCGCAAACTTTCTGGTGGCGCATCGCGATTCCGACACGCGACTGCCCATCCCCTCTTACGACCTCTGGGAGGAGCGCTACGGAGTCCACTCGTACACGGTCGCCGCAGTGATCGCCGGCCTCCGAGGGGCGGCGAATTTCGCGAGAGTGTTTCAGGATGCTTCCCGAGCCGAGACCTATGACACGGTGGCCGATCAGATGACGGCGGGCGTGGTGAAGCATCTATTCCACGCAGGTCACCAGCGGTACGCGCGCTCAGGCTACCGGAACGAATCGGGCTACGAACTCGACGAGGTGATCGACGTCAGCCTCCTGGGGCTGGCGACGCTCGGCGCGCTCCCGCTGGACGATCCGCGGATCGTTGCAACGGTGGAGGCGGTCCGTCGGCAGTTGACGCTCGAGACGCAGATCGGAGGCCTGGCGCGGTATCAGAACGATCGCTATCAGCGCGAAGACGACGTTCCGGAGAGTGTTCCCGGGAACCCCTGGTTCATCTCGATGCTCTGGCTGGGGGAATACCTGATCGCTCGTGCCGGGAATTTCGAGGAGCTTCACGAAGCTCTGCCTTGCCTCGAGTGGTGCGCCAAGAATGCGCTCCCGTCGGGGGTTCTTGCGGAACAGGTGCACCCCGTGAAGGGTTATCCTCTCTCCGTCTCCCCGCTCACGTGGAGCCACGCCGCCTACGTGTGGGTGGTCCTGCAATACGTGGAGAAGTTCGACTCGCTGAGGAACGACGCAGCGGATGCGCCCCCGCCGCGCTCATGACTTCGGGAGAAGCGTTCGCCCGCTCCCAGTTCACCATGTAGTCACGAGTCAGCGGGACAGTGTGAAATCGCGTCCAACCATGACCGCTCCATCAGGTTAGGCTAAGTCATTGATGGAACTATTGGATCGAGTGTCTGGGAGGGGCCACGGCTGGACGTGAAGCGCGCCCCACTGGATTCAATTATTCTCCAATGAACGCAACGCATTATATGGCTTCACGGGTGGGGTCACGGTTGGGCGCGATTTCACACGCTGGGGAGCTCGGCGCACGGGCGAACGCCGCCTTGTACTATGTCTACGCCTTCCACGACGACCGCCTGCCCGAGCGGGGCAGCGACCGCCAGGACCGCGGCATCCACTTCCGCATCTCCGCGCGCCTGTACTGAAGCTCCTGCATCGCCCGTCGCCATATAAGCCATTGATCTCAATGGCGCGACTACGGCGATCACAGTTTCTGGGTCGGGACCCAACTCCCTCTCATGCTACGAACTGCGCCGCTTCGGACGCCACTTTGCAGTTGACCTGAGCCCCGGAACTTCCTCCAGTTTAAGGTAGAGTCCGTCCCCTGGAAGGAGACGGACGATGAAGCGATCACGGTTCACGGAAGAGCAAATCATCGGGATTATCCGCGAGCAGGAAACCGGGCAGAAGACATCGGATGTTTGCCGTCGTCACGGCATC
>JAUYMQ010000536.1 GCA_030698575.1 Deltaproteobacteria bacterium | reverse complement strand
GCTCGTACCGGTGATGAAGGCCGCCGATGTGGGCAATCGCGATGACGCGGCCCCGGGAAGACGGCTCGATGTTCCTGGGGACGGGGGTATTCCTCTCGAGCGAGAGGTGAGGGCGCGACCGATCGTAGTAATGGAGGTAGCTCTTGAGAAGCCGGCGGAGGTGATCTTCGCCGAGCACGATGACGTGGTCCAGACATTCACTCCGAATTGTTCCGATCACCCTCTCCACGAACGGGTTCTGCCAGGGCGATTTCCTGCTCGTGATGATCTCTCGAATTCCCATGTTCTGAACGCGCCGACGGAAATATCCCCCGTAGATCCCATCGCGGTCACGAATGAGGAACCTCGGGACCGCCCCGTCGCCGGGGAACGCCTCGATGATCCGCTGGGCCGTCCACTCGGCGCTCGGATTCGCCGTGACGTTGAAGTGGATGATGCGCCGGCGATCGTGCGAGAGCACGAGGAAGCAGTACAAGACCCGGAAGGTAGCAGTGGGAATGGTGAAGAAATCGCAGGCCGCGGTCTCGGGCAAGTGATTTCGGAGGAATGTCAGCCAGCTCGGGGAACCGGAGCGCCGGTGCCCCATATACTTGGCCACGGTGCCCTCGGCGACGTCGTGACCGAGAAGGGCCCGCTCGGATTCAATGCGCTCGGGGCTCCAGAGCGGATTTTCGCGGGCCATCCGTCGGATGAGGTTCATGAGCTGGCGAGGGATCGCGGGTCGTCCCCGTCGCCTGGTTCGAGACCTCCACTTCCAGAAGAATTTGAAGCCTTTCCGATGCCAGCCTACCACGGTCGCGGGCTTCACGAGCACGAGGTTTGGACGCCAAACCTTCCATAGCTTCGTCAGGAGAATCCAGAAGAGGCGATCGGTCTGGCGGAGCTGTGGGCGCTTCACGCTCCTTTAAAGTACGAGGAGTTGATGGCGGAGGGCGACGATCTCAAGAAGGAGCTCGGAACGGTCCCGGTCGAGGTCTCGCAGGAGTGCAAGAAGTAGGCGGAAGAAGGGCATCGGCGGCTTCCCGAGTGAGCGCTGCGGCGCTGGGCAGCGGAAAGTCGGGAAGTATGCGTTGTGACTGTGATAATCTCAACCCCAGCGCGGGCGGACGTATTTTTTGAGCTCGACACGTCAAGAGAGTGGGATGAGCAGCGGAAGCAGGTAGGATTCCCATGTTTCAGGTAAGGAGGGAATGATGCGAGACCGCAACGATATGACTCGAAACTCATCTGTACCAGCGCTAAGTACCATTTCCGTGATCTGTGGTAGCCAGCTTCTAAACTCGAACGGTTTTAACAGCTCGTTGAAGCCCATTGTCGAGAATCCCATGCTGGAATATGTCTCGAATCTCGTAGCGTTGAAGCAAGACTATTCCACGCTGAATTTCATCGCTACCGCCTTTTCCCCGCGATTACACCAGGCGCTCATGAAACCCTGGAAGAACGACCGAGATCCATCCAAAGAGATCCCCCGGCTCATTGCAAAGCGTCGATGCCAGGAGCGGGAAGCAATTATTGCTGGCGTCTTGAAGGGCTTGAAGGCCAGTGCAAAGTCCTCTGACGCTTCTCGAGAGACGCTCCCCAAGGTCTCCCGTTTTCCCACGCCCCCGGATTCCCGCTGGGAACATCTGACCCTTCGGTTTCTTGACGGCGAGACGGTCGAGGTACGGATCAAAGACGTTCGTCGCATTCTGACCCACGCTGAGATGGGCTTCTCCAACGCGAGGAACGGGAGCCCCACGCTGCAGTGGCGGCTGCTCGAGGCGTTCGCTGAGGAGGAAGGGGAACTCACCTGGAAAAGCACCCATGCCGATCGGCGGAATGCCAAACGCAAACAACTGCTGGCTCGGGGTCTGCGAACTTTGTTCCAGATCGAGGGCGACCCCTTCCAGACCTTCGGGAAGGGTTGGAAGGCAAGGTTTCGAGTCTGCATAGACAAGTGAGCAACAGGGTGGAATTTTCAGTGCTTCACAGGGGAAGAAAGTAAATCTTCTTCTTTTGCCCAAGAGTGCTTTAACTTCCTGATCAAGCTCGAGTTTTTCTCTTAACCCCACCTGTCCGAACGTCCGCAGCCCAGATTTCCAGGAAATTTCGCGATCAATAACCAGCAGCGGCTTGAGAGCAGCGATGGCCTGCACGGAGTGGCCATCGCCGAGGCCACTTGCTTACGGGAGTTCCACATGCGCTGTTCCAGGCTCCATGCCCTTCCACCCTACCCTGGCGGCAAGCGCCGCCTGCTCGGCCGGATCTTCCGGCACTTACCGGGAGCGGCGGAAGCACCCGTATTCGTGGATCCGTTCCTTGGCGGCGGCGCCGTCTCGCTCATGGCGAAGGCCCGGGGCCACCGAGTCATCTGCAGCGATCTTGCTGAGCGCTCCGTCATCGTCGGGCGGGCGCTGATCGAGAACGACCGCGTGACGCTGACCGAGGCAGACACGCTCCGGTTCTTCGTGCCCCACCCGGACGCAGGACGCTTCATCCGGGACAATTTCGCCCCCGATGTCTTGACGACCAAGCACGCGGCGTTCCTCGACAACGCGCTGGTCGTCGCCCGGGCCGCCCGGGGCCCGAAGCGATGGCTCTTCTTTCTCCTCCTACTCAAATATGTCCTGCGAAACCGTCCCGGCGGGAATTTCGGGGCGAAGACCATCGTGCATCAAATGGAGGTGGGCGCCTGGGAGGGAATGAACCCCCACTACATCCGCGATGTCCTGGCACGGACCATCGATGGGCATCCCAAGGCTCTCGTGGATGCCATCCGCCGGCAGGTCAACCGCGGGATCTTCGGGAACGGCCAGCAGAACCAGGTTCACCAGACCGATGCTCTGGAATTCATCCAGAAGACCGCAGGCGACATCCTTTACCTGGATCCCCCGTACGCGGGCACGCAGGCCTACGAGACGGCCCTCCGGCCCCTCGACGAGATCCTGGCGGGCCGACGGCTCGAGACCGAGCGCAGCAGGTTTTCCCGCAAGGACGGTCTGCAGGCCCTCGCGGCTCTCCTCGACCAGGCGGAGCACTTCCCGGTGTGGGCCATATCCTATGGCAACCGGGAGACCTCGCTCGATGACCTGGTTCGGCTTGTCGAAAAGTTCCGCCCGGTCCAGCACGCCGAGGCCATCCGCTACGCGCACTGCGCCGGCCTGGCCGGCAGGGAACACCGTGACCGAAACCGCGAACTTCTCGTCTTTGCCAGGAGGCAGGATCGATGAAGAACCTTGAGATCCTCCAGATACCGATCGAAAAACTCGAACCCAATCCCTGGAATCCCAACCGGCTTTCCGAGGAGCTGCAGCACAAACTCCGGGAATATCTCCGCCGGGAGGGCCTCGTCGAGCCGCTCGTCGTGCGCCCAAAGGGAGACAACTACGAGATTCTCGGCGGCTACCACCGCTGGAAGATCTGCCGGGAGGAGCTGGGCTACACGACCGTTCCGTGCGTCGTCGTCGAGTTGGACGATCGCCGTGCCAAGGTTCTCTCGCTCAACCTGAACGAGCTGAAGGGACAGCCCGCCCCCGATCTCCTGGCAGCCCTCATCCACGACCTGAACCGCGAGCTCTCCCTCGAGGATCTGTCCACGCAGCTGCCCTACTCCCAAACTGATCTGCGGGAGGTCCTCGAGCTTCTGAAGGTCCCGGACGGGCTCCAGGCCTACCTCGATGAGGAGATCGAGCGCGCCGAGCGGGAGCGCCCCAAGATCCTATCCTTCGTGGTCCAGGAGACCGGGCCCATCGAGGAGGCCATCGCCAAGGGCCAGGCATCGGGCGGCCCAGGAACGGGCCGTGGCGCGGCTCTCCTGGTCATTTGCCGCGCCTACCTGAAAGCAGGGGTTAAGCATGACCCACGCGCTCCGTGAGGAAAACGCGAAACACAAACGAGCCTTCGAGGCCTACTACGCGCTTGGTCCGGGCCGGCGCTACGCCGCCGTGGCGAAGGATATCGGGGTCTCCCTCCCGACAGTGAAACTCTGGGGCCGGCGGTTTGGGTGGCAGGCCCGTGTCCAGGAACGGGATCTGGACGTCGCCCGGGCAGCGGCCGATCGGACGTTCAGCGGAGAGAGGGAGGCCACCCGGCAGCAGATCCAGCTGGTTCGGATGGCCCTTTTCCGTGCGGCCAAGGCGATCGCGGAGGGCCAGGTCGGTTTCACGGTCGCCGACATCGACCGGCTCATCCGCCTGGAACGGTTCCTCATGAACGAGCCGGACTCCCGCACGGAACACGTGGTGGGCGACCTTTCGGGCAGGAGCAGGGAAGAACTCGAAGCGATGCTGGCCGACGAGGTGAAACTCCTCCGAAGGCTGGGCCTCACCGGCAAGCAGGGCAGGAAGGCCTTACCGAAAACCGCCGAGCCAGGGAAGGGGAAGGGCACCCCGGAACCAGAAACGAGCTAACGGGGGCTCGATGCTGGGGTTACCCCCGTGCTCCGATGACGTTCAAAGAGGGAACTTGTCATGCCCCGCAAGAGCAACGGCGATCAGGAGGAAATCGCGACCACCCTGGCCCGGATCCGTGCCCACCGGCAAGAACTGGTTCGCCGGAGGATCGTGGAGGACGGCGGCATCGATCTGCTAGCCTCCCACGTCCTGGGCTACGAGATCCGTCCCTTTCACGCCGAGATGCTTGCCTTCCAGCAGAAGGCCCGGGAGACCTGCCTCCAGCTCGCTCCCCGCGGCTTCGGGAAGTCGACGCTCCTGACAATCACGCGGACTATCTTTGAGCTAGTACGGGACCCAGACGTGCGAGTCCTCATCGTTTCAAACACGCAGAATCAGGCCGAGAACTTTCTCCGGGAGATCAAGCTCCAGCTTCAGTACAACGCCCAATTGAAGGCCTACTTCGGCGATTTCTACTCCCAGAAGAAATGGGATAGCCGCGCCATCTGGGTGGCGCCGCGGAAGCGCCTGGCCAAGGAGGCCAGCGTGACCGCCGTCGGGCTCGGCGGCCCGGTCATCTCCGGCCACTACGACGTCATCATCGCCGACGACCTGGTGGACGAGGAGAGCGCGCGGACCGAGGGGCAGCGGGCGCGGTTGGATGAATGGTTTCACAAGAGCCTGCTGCCCTGTCTCGAGCCCAGCGGCCGGCTCTATGTGGTGGGTACCCGGTATCACTACCTCGATCTCTACGGAAAGCTGATCGCGAACACGTACATCGACAAGCATCAGATCATCCGGGCCATCGAACGTGACGGCTCGACCCCCTGGCCCGAGAAGTTCCCACTTGTATGGCTCGAGGGGCGGCGGCGGAAAATGGGAACGGCCTTGTTCAACGCCCAGTACCAGAATGACGCGAGCGAGATGAAGGGGTCGATCTTCAGAGAGGAATGGATCCAGTTTTATCAGGAAAAGGTCTTCTTCCCAATCGCCGACATGTTTGTGGGCTGCGATCCGGCGGCCACCCGGGAGGAGGCGCTCATTCGGGGCGGCAAGATCGAAACGGACTACTGGGCCATAGTCGTCGGCGGCCGTGAACGTGATTTCGAGGGAAACCAAGTAGGCCCGGTCTACGTGACGCATGTATGGCGGGGGCGGGTGACGAAGCAGGAGTACGTGAACAAATTGATGGAGATCCACACGCTAATCCCCTCCGCCCAGATCCTGGTCGAGTCGACGGGAGCGCAGGAGTACTTGATCCAGGATCTGAGGCGGCACATGTCGGTCAAGGGGATCACACGGACAAAGGACAAGGTCTCCCGCGCGTACTGGCTTCAGTCCCACTTCGAGAATGGCCAGATCCATCTTCCGTCGAGAAAACTTGTTCGGGAGAGGGAATGGCCCTTCTACGAGGCCTTGGTCAACGAACTCCTGCTCTTCCCGCAGGGCGAGCACGACGACCTCTTCGACGCGCTCGAGACGATGGTCGAGGGAGCGATGGGGCTGCACCCCGGGGGACAGTTTTCGTTCGGAATGTTTGGGCAGAATCCGCGGCGGTTGGCATCCGACTATTAAGAGCCGCTGGATTGATTGCCCTGCGTTCGTAGAGGGGCGATTTCCTCCTCATGAGAAGAATCTCTTTCTTACCGGGAGCAGCAAACGCCTAGGGCAAAGGCTTTGGAGCCGAAGATCGCCGGGCGCGCAGCTCGCTCAAGTGGCCGGCGCGGGTCAAGGAGGCGGCGTCTCAGGCGTCGGTGTACTGGTTGCGCGAGCCCTCGCCGGATGGGAAAGTCTTCAATGATCTCGGTTCGGATGTGATTAACGGTAGGGGCAGCCGCTCGCCGAGGAC
>JAUYMQ010000527.1 GCA_030698575.1 Deltaproteobacteria bacterium | reverse complement strand
GGCCGACCGCGCAGGGAGATGGTTTCATGGCCGGAACCGGGGTCGTCCTCGACCCGCGCTATCTCGAACACAGGCCGCCCCACGCGCATCCGGAGAATCCCGATCGGCTCGATGCGGTGCACGCCGGCCTGGAAGCGACCGGCCTCCTTGGCCGCACCCGCAGGGTCCCCCCTCGCGCCGCCACCCCCGAGGAGATCCTGCTCAACCACGGCGAGCAGCTGCTCGAGAGCGTGAAGCAGACCGCGACGCGGAACAACACCCAGATCGATCCCGACACTTACGCATGCGCCCGGAGCTACGAGATCGCCCTCCTCGCCGCCGGCGGCGTGCTGGAGCTGCTCGACCTCGTCCAGTCCGGTGAGATCGAGAACGGCTTCGCTCTGGTGAGACCGCCCGGGCACCACGCGGAAGCGGCCCGGTCCATGGGCTTCTGCCTGTTCAACAACGTGGCGATCGCGGCGGCATACGCCAGGAAAAAGTACGGCCTCGAACGCGTGCTCGCCATCGACTGGGACGTCCACCACGGCAATGGAACGCAGGCGAGCTTCTATGCCACCCCGGAAACCCTCTACTTCTCGAGCCATCGCTATCCATTCTATCCGGGAACCGGCGCGGTCGAAGAGGTCGGCCGGGGCGAGGGCCGCGGCTACACTATCAACATCCCCATGCGCGGCGGCATGGGCGACGGCGAAATTGTTCCCGCCTTCCGGCGACTGCTGGAGCCCATCGCCGAGAGCTACGCGCCCCAGATCGTGCTCGTGTCGGCGGGTTTTGACGCTCATGAGCTCGACCCGCTCGGCGGCATGAGCGTGACAGCGGAAGGCTTCGCCGCGCTCGCGCGCATCGTGAAGGGCGTCGCGCGTGATAGCGCCGACGGAAAGCTCGTCCTCGCTCTCGAGGGGGGCTACTCCCAGGAAGGGCTCACCGAGTCCGTCGCGGCAGTCATGGAAGTCCTGCTCGAGGACGGCGGTGCACCCGTCGGGGGCGTGCCCCCGACGCCCGCCGAGACCCCTCTTGGCCAGGAGCTCGCGGAGTACGTGCGGAAAACTCAACGGCAGTATTGGAAGTCACTCGATTAGAGGAGGGCCGAGGGCGCACATGAACCCATTCGGAGAGTTCCCCGCGCCCGGACTCGAGCGCCGGCAAAAACTGGAGACCAGCGTCCAGTACCGGGACCTTCTGATTGCGGTCTCGACCGCGATCTACGTCCTTCTGATCCAGCTCGAGTTCGTCACCTTCACGCCCGCCTTTCTCGGCGGGGTCGCCGTGCTCTTCCTTTGGAACCGGCTTGCCAGCGCTCTGTACCGGCGCGATCGCCGGCTTCTCCAGGTCGCCTGGATCTCGGGACTCCTCGATGTGGCCGTCTGCACGCTGCTCGTCCACGACACCGGCGGAACCCAGTCAGTGCTGCTCCCGCTCTACTTCGTCGTGGTGCTCGGAGCGGCCAGGCACGTCAATGCCGGCTTCGGAACGGCGCTGCTTCTGCTGGCCGGGCTGTCGCTCTACGCAGTCGCGATACCCGAGGCTTTCGGCCTTCCAGCACCAGCCCCGCTCACCACGGGGGCCGAAGGATCGAGCAGCCCGCTCGCCGATGCTCGCTACCGCGCAATCGCGATTGGCACCCTCTTCGCTTTCCTGATTCCTGTTCTCTATTCGAGCGCCCAGCTGGCGGTCAAGCTCCGATCGCGCGAAGAAGCGCTGGAGCGCGCGAACGCGAACCTGAATGTGCTCTACGAAATAGGCCGCCCGCTCGCCGACACGCTCTCCACCGAGCGCGTCGCAGAGACCATTGTGAACGGGCTCGGCCGGGCCTTCGGAATCGAGCGAGTCGCGCTCTACCTTATGAACCAGGACGGCGATCTGTACTGCGCCAGGAAGGTTCCCGAAAACGTGGCCGGCGCAGGAGAGGACGCGCAGCAACTCATCGCGCTGCGGTTACGAATGGATGAACAGGCGCCGGCCCAGGAAGGGCGAATAGTGTACGTCCCGATCGGGACCAAGGCGAGGCTTCTCGGAATCCTCGTCGCGGAATTTCCTTCGCCGGGGCGCTTGCTCGCACCGGATGAGCTGAACACCATCCGGCTCCTCTCCGGGCAGGCGGGCATCGCGGTGGAAAACGCGCGGCTCTATGAAACGACTGAAAGGCTGTCACGAACCGACGGCCTGACGCAGCTATACAACCATCGATTCTTCCAGGAGCGAATTCTCGAGGAGTTCAAGCGATCGGATCGATTCGGACAGACTCTCTCGCTGCTCATGATCGACGTGGACGACTTCAAGCGGATCAACGACACCCACGGACACCAGTCGGGCGATCAGGTGCTGAAACGAATTGGCCATGTTCTTCGCGCGTCGCTGCGCGAAGTCGATGTCGCCGCGCGCTACGGCGGTGATGAGTTCGCCATCATTCTGCCTGACACTGGCCTTGCGGAAGCCACCGAAGTCAGCGAAAGGTTGCGCAAGGCCGTCGAGAAGCATCCCTTTCTCGCAAAGGACACGGCGGTTTCCCTCACGCTCTCGATCGGCGCCGCCGCACGGCTGCCGCAGAGCGCGGTGCGCACGGAGGAACTGATCAAGATGGCCGACCAGGCGCTTTTCCAGGCCAAGTCCGGCGGCCGAAACAGGGTCACGGGTTACGAGGCCGGCTGAGCCCCGGCCATGGCTCTCCCCACTTTCTCCCCGTGGTTATTCACCACTTAAGCTATTGAATTAACTTATGTTTTCAGATACCCCGGCGCGTCACGTCGGCCTCCCTTGGAGCACCCTCCGCACCGCTCCAGCCACCGCCTCTTAAGCCTGCCCCAACATCTCGTACGTGTAGGCCGTAGACCACTAGATATTGAGGCCCCCGGCCTCGAAAAAAATAAGTCGAGGACCCTAAAAATTTTCTTGACAGAGAAATGGCCCTCCAATATTGTGGGCAAAAGTGGTAGCCGGTGGAGCATAGTGGGAGAGAGAAGCTTGTAGTCCGGATCCTGTTCAGATTTGCCGCCCGTACCTCGTGGGCATTCTGGGGGGGAAGCGCAGGAGGCAGGCGGCACGCCCGGGTCGGTGC
>JAUYMQ010000260.1 GCA_030698575.1 Deltaproteobacteria bacterium | reverse complement strand
CCTCGTGGACCTTGCGCTGTCGCGGCACGCGGAGCGCAACGCCGTCCGCTACTCGCGCTGACGAACCGGCCGTGGAACCTACAAGACGCGCGCTACCCGCCAAACCCATCTCCGCGTTCCTGGAAGGCATCGGCTACACGCGGCGCGCCTTTCGCCTGATTCGCGGCGACCGGGCCCTCCTCCGCTACGCGGTGCTCCCGTTCCTCATCAACCTTGCCGTTTTCGGGCTTGCCATCGCCGCCTTCGTCTACTGGTTCGGCGATCTCTGGCACCTCGCATCCGCCTGGACCGAAAGCGCCCGCCCTGAAGCCTGGTACTGGCTGCCTCTCTACTGGCTGCTGGCGATGGTCCGATGGCTCATCGCGGCAGTTCTCGTGGTGGTCGCCGTGCTGATCCTGTGGATCAGCTTCACACTCGTGGGAAACGTGATTGCCGCGCCATTCAACAAGCTACTGAGCGCGGCGACGGAGAGGAGCCTCGGCTCCGTTGAGGAAGCTGGGGCGGAGGGGGGCTGGCGCGCGCTCCTCGGCGAGATGGCGCGGGCGCTGTCCGATGAGACGCGAAAGATGGGGTTCTTCCTGCTCATCCAGGCAGCGCTTCTGCCGCTGAACCTGGTGCCACTGGTGGGAACGATTGCCTACGCGACGTTGTCGCTTGGCTTCGGGGCCCTTTTCGTGGCGCTGGAATTCACCGACTACCCGATGGCCCGGCGCCGCATCCCCTTTGCGGAACGCCGCCGCACGGTGTGGCGCCATCGGGCCGTCATGTCGGGCTTCGGTGGATCGCTTTTCCTGACGTTCCTCGTCCCCGGACTGAACCTCCTGCTCCTCCCGCTGGGGGTGGTCGGGGGGACGATTCTCTACCTCGATGTGGCCGGCGCCGCCCCGCCCCCTGCCCCACTGGCGGCCCCGCAGCCGGACAGGGCGGAACGCCCTGCGGGCCCGCCCCGGACCCCCTAGCGGACCCCCTGGGCGCCGGCCGGGGAACCCATCCGGCGCGCCAGGCCCTTTGGGCTCAATTTTCCTGCCCCGACAGCCGATGAATCGCCAGGTTCGACGAGCATCCAGCGAGACCCGAGGGAGACTCCCATGAGCACTCCGCCCATCCAGGCCCCCATCGCCATCGGCATCGACCTGGGGACCACCACTTCCTGTATCTGCGCCTGCATCGACGGCCGGCCCGAGGTGCTGTTCAGCGATGGGAGCGGCCGCATCACCCCCTCGGTGGTCTCCTTCAAGCCCGACGGCGCAACCCTGATCGGGCACGCGGCGAAGGAACTGCTCCCCGAGGATCCGAAGAACACGATCTTCTCGGCCAAGCGGCTGATCGGGCGGCTGTTCAATTCCGAGGAGGTGCGCAAGGCCAGGGCCGTCTGCGCCTACGAAATCACGGAAGGGCCGAGCGGCGACGCGCGCGTGAAGGTGCGAGGCGTGGACTACAGCATGCCCGAGATCAGCGCGCTCATTCTCGGCGAGATGAAGTCCATCGCCGAGCGGCGGCTCGGGCGGCCCGTGACGCAGGCGGTGATCACCGTCCCGGCCTACTTCAACGACATTCAGCGCCAGGCAACCAAGGACGCCGGGAGAATCGCGGGCATCGAGGTTCTTCGGATCATCAACGAGCCCACGGCGGCGGCCCTGGCTTACGGCTTCGGCCACGACATGACCAAGAAAGTGGCCGTCTACGATCTCGGCGGGGGCACCTTCGACATATCGATTCTCGAAATCGGCGAGGACATCTTCGAGGTGCTCGCCACCGCCGGCGACACGTTCCTCGGGGGAGACGATTTCGACGACCGCCTGCTCGACCACCTTGCTGACGGATTTGTGGCGGAGCACGGCGTCAATCCGCGCCGCGACATGGTGGCGCTCCAGCGGCTCAAGAGCGCTGCCGAGAGAGCCAAGATCACGCTCAGCAGCGTTGACGTCGCGCAGATCGACATTCCGGATGTGATGGAGGTCGACGGCGAGAAGAAAGGCATCACGCGGACGGTCACTCGCTCGGATTTCTTTCGCATCACCGGCGACCTGATCGAGCGCACGATCAAGGTCTGCGAGGAAACGCTACAGGCCGCGGGTCTGATGGCGGCCGATCTGGATTCGGTGATCCTGGTGGGCGGCCCTACCCGGCTCCCCGTAATCCGCGACGCGGTGCAGACTTTCTTCTGCAAGGAACCTCAGTGCCATCTCGATCCGGAGGAGGTGGTGGCTACCGGCGCGGCCATCCACGCGGGGTCGCTCCTCGCGACGACACAGCAGACGTTTCTTCTCGACGTGACCCCGCTTTCGCTCAGGCTCGGCATCTCCGGCGGCCTGACCGAGACCATCATTGAGCGAAATACACCCATACCTATCGAGCAGACACGGACCTTCACCACACTGCGGGACAACCAGCAGCAAGTGAAGATTCGCATCTACCAGGGAGAGAGCCGCCTCGCCGCCGAAAACGAGCTGCTCGGCGAGTTCGAGTTTTCGGGGCTTCAGGCAGCGGTTCGCGGGCAGGTCAAGATTGATGTGACCTTCGAGATCAACGCCGAGGGGATCGTGAACGTGACCGCCTACGATCCCGATTCGCAGCAGCACCAGGAGACCACCGTCCGCCTCTCGGGGGGGCTGACGGAAGATGAAATCCAGAGGGCGTCGGCCAATCAGGCCACGCGCCGAAACGGCGTGACCGCGGCCCCGATGCCGTCCCCCGTCGAGGCGTCGGACGATCTCGTTACGGGCCTCAAGGAGGCCGCCGACTCTCAGGCCGCGTCCCAGACTGACGTGGCCGACATCGACTTCGAGCCTCTCGGAGCCGACGAGGAGCTCACCTCACCGGTCGATGAACTCGATCTCCTCGACGGCATCGAACCGCAGCGGCGACAGAAGCCCGAGAAGGATCTCGAGAAAGA
>JAUYMQ010000526.1 GCA_030698575.1 Deltaproteobacteria bacterium | reverse complement strand
GTGGCGAGACCGGCCGCCAGGATGATGCTCACCACGTCGATCGCGTCGCACCCCTGCCCGACGTTCACGGAGGCGCCGGGCCCAATGAGCGTGACGCCGCGAACCTCCACCGAGAGCTGCAGGAGCTTCCCGGTCGCGGCGGCAAGCCTGGCCGTGAACGCGGTGAAGGGCGCCACCAGGCGTTCGTACACCGGCTCGAACGTGAAGAGAAAGTAGATCGCCGCCAGGAGCACCGCGAACCTGACCGCCAGCCATACCCTTCCCCGCGAACCCTCCGCCCTGTCCGTCACCGCTGCCTCCCCCCCCGTGGCCGCCCCCCGGCGACCGGCATGATAATATGAACCGGGAACATGACGCGACCCCCTAAAACCTCACGCGCGCTGTCTGTCGCGCTCCTCGCTTACCTGGTCGCGGCGCCCGCGCCAGCAGAAGCGCCGCGGGCCGACGAGCGCGATCGCATGGTCGATGCCGTGGCCGCCCAGGTGCGCGGCACGCGCTTCGAAACGGGCTGGGGCGAGCTGGCCCCGCGGGTCGCCGCCGCGCTTCGCGAGGTGCCGCGGCACGCCTTCGTTCCCGCCGCCGCGCGCGGGGATGCCTACGAGAACCGCCCCCTTCCCATCGGCTACGGCCAGACCATCTCGCAGCCCTACATCGTCGCCATCATGACCGAGCTTCTGGATCCGGAGCCCGGCGACGTCGTGTTCGAGCTGGGAACCGGCTCGGGGTACCAGGCCGCGGTGCTTTCGCGGCTCGTAAGGGAAGTCTACACGATCGAGATAGTCGAGCCCCTCGGAAAGCGCTCGCGCGCGACGCTCGACGGGCTCGGCTACAGGAACGTGAAGTCGAAGGTCGGCGACGGCTACGACGGCTGGCCCGAGGCAGGCCCCTTCGACGCCATCATCGTGACCGCCGCGGCCGATCATGTTCCGCCCCCTCTCGTCGCGCAGCTCAAGCCGGGCGGACGGATGATCATTCCTGTCGGCGGTCCCTTCATGACCCAGTACCTGACCCTCGTCGACAAGGACGCCGAGGGGCGCGTTCACGCGCGGCAGATTCTCCCCGTACGCTTCGTCCCCCTCACGAGAAAGCGCTGATGATCTTCCATGCCGTGAGCGTGATCTCGGCCGCCGCCATCGGCTACGAGATCCTGCTCATGCGTCTCTTCTCCATCGTCCAGTGGAACCACTTCGCCGCGATGATCATCAGCCTGGCGCTCCTCGGCTACGGCGCGAGCGGCGCCTTTCTCGCGCTCGCGCAAGAGCGTCTCCGCCCGCGCTATCGCAGCGCATTCGTCGCATCGGCCCTGCTCTTCAGCATCGCGGCGCCCGGCTGCTTCGCGCTGGCGCAGCGCGTCCCGCTGAACCTCCTCGCCTTCGCCTGGGAGCCGCGCGAGATGCTCCATCTCGCCGCGACCTACCTCTTGCTCGCCGTCCCCTTCTTTTTCGCCGCTGCCTGCGTCGCGCTGGCGCTCATGGGGCTGGCCGGAAGGCTGCACCGTGTCTACCGGCAGGATCTTGTGGGCGCCGGCCTGGGGGCCGCGGTGGTCATTGGAGGGCTGTTCGTCCTGTCGCCGGAAGGCTGCCTTCGCGTGATCGCGCTGATGGGAGTGGTCGGGGCGGGGCTCGCCGCCATGGACCGGCGGGGCGCCGATGCCGCGCGGCCGCGCCCGGCGGCGATCGTTCTGGCGCTGGGGCTTCTGGCCACCCCGCTCGCCTGGCCCGGGGGCTGGCTTGCTCCCCGCCCCTCGCCCTACAAGGGGCTCCCGCAGGCGCTCGACGTTGCGGGCGCCCGGGTCCTGGAACGGGCCTCCGGCCCGCTGGGCTCGCTGGTGCTCGTTGACTCGCCGGAGGTTCCCCTTCGCCACGCCCCGGGGCTCTCCCTGGCGGCTCCGGCCGGACCGCCGGCGCAGCGCGGGCTCTTCTCCGATGGCGAGCTTCTCGGCGCCCTGACGCGGTTCGACGGCCGCTTCGAGCCGCTGGCCTACCTCGACTGGCAGTCCTCGGCGGCGCCCTACGCGATCCTCGATAAACCCTCCGTGCTCGTGCTGGGCGCGGGCACCGGCGCCGAGGTGCTGCTGGCGCGGCTGCACGGCGCGCGCCGCATCACCGCCGTCGAGCTGAACCCGGGCGTCGTCGCGATGGTTCGCCGGGAGGCCCCCCGCATGGGCGATCCCTTCGACGATGCGCGCATCCGGCTGCGCATCGCCGAGGGACGCGGCTTCGTCGCCTCGTCGAAAGAGCGCCACGATCTTGTCCAGATCGCGCTGCTCGACGCTTTCGGCGCGTCGTCCGCGGGGCTCCAGGCCTCGCAGGAGAGCTACCTTTACACGGTGGAGGCCTTCGAGGCCTACCTGGCGCACCTCTCCGGCAACGGGATTCTCGGCATCACCCGCTGGGCCAAGATTCCGCCGCGCGACAGCCTGCGCCTCCTGGCGACCGCCGCAGACGCGCTCGCGCGCGCGGGCGCCCCCGCGCCCGCGCGGCACCTGGCGCTCATCCGGGGCTTCCGCACGGCCACACTCCTCGTGAAGCGGGCGCCCTTCACCCCCGACGAGGTCGGCG
>JAUYMQ010000522.1 GCA_030698575.1 Deltaproteobacteria bacterium | reverse complement strand
CTCGCGACTGATCGTGCTGCGGTGGCGGCCGAGCGTGCGAGCGATGGCGGCGGGGGAGAGGCCGCTCTGGCGGAGCAGGCCCAGGGTGTATCTTTCCGCAAAGGTGATCTGGCGGTACGTCATGGCAGCCTTCCTTCTCTTGGTGGAGACTGAAGACTACCGTCCGCCAGGTCACCTTTCTCTTTGAGAAACCGTGTTGCACTTACTATATGAATCCGCGCTGCCTAACAAGCGCCTGAAGCTGACGGCGCCGTCTTTCTGCTGTAGTCTTCTATTTGTGAACACTTCACGTTCGCGCCGCAGCTTTCTGTGAAGCGGCGTACCCCGTCAAGCCCGGCCTCGCGGTCGGGTTTTTGCTGTCCTTCTGTTGTCGGGCCGCGGGCGGCCCGCTGCAGCCGGTGCCCTCGAGGTGCCGCTCAGCCTTCTGTACGCGCTCTCGGGTGACGAGCGGTGCTCGTCGGCGCAAAGGGGGATCCGAACGAGCGGTGGCGCCCACTAGGCGACGACCTCAGCGGCGGTCATAAGCTGCGACGCGCTCACCGCTCTTGTCGGTCACACTCTTGGGGCACGCGGGCTGACGTCTACGCCACCGCGGCCGACGGCGGCGCGCGGTAGTCCTTCCCGTCGCGCCACATCGCGTAGAGGATGCCGGCCAACCGCCGGGCGAGCGCGACGGCCGCGATCGAGCGCCCACGGCGCTGCGCGATTCCTTCCGCCCACGCCCGCAGCGCGGCGGCCGCCGGGTCCTTGGTGCGGAGCACGCGCCAGGCTGCCTCGACCAGCAGGTACCGCATGCGGGCATTCCCGGTCTTGCTGATCCGCCCGCGCCGCTGCTGCTCGCCCGAGCTGTACTCGCGGGGCGTCAGGCCGAGGTAGGCCTCGACCTGGTGCGCGCTGGCGAACCGCGTCACGACGTCTAGCGTGGCCACAAACGCGACGGCCGTCACCGGGCCGATGCCCGGCGTCGTCATCAGCTGCGCCACCACCGGATCGGCGGCGGCGACGTGCGCCAGCCGCGCGTCGGCCGCGGCGATCTGGGTGTTCACCGGCGCCCACAGCGCCCGCAACGGCGCGAGCTCGGCGGCCAGCGCGGGGGGCAACGGCAGCGCCGTCAGCTTGGCCTCCGTGTGGGCCGGCCCCCCGCTCGGCAGCCGCAGCCCGTCGCGCCGGATCAGCGCTTTGGCCAGGGCGACGGTGCGCGTGCGGGTGCGGATCAGCGCGTCCCGCACCGCGAGCTCGGCGCGGACATGCCGCTGCTCGTCCGACGCCCGATGGGCGCGCCGATACGCCCCGAGCCGGCAGGCCTCGGCCAGCGTGCGCGCGTCGCGCCGGTCCGTCTTGACCCCACGGCGGCGCGTGGCGTACATCGGCGCGAAGTTGGGATCCGCGATGATCACCTCGTGCCCGAGGGTCTCCAGGTGCCGGGCCACCCACTCGCTCTCGGTCGACGCCTCGAGCAGGATGCGCGCCGGGGGCCGGCCCCCGAGCACCACCGTGAACCGCTCGCGACTGGTGACGATCCGGCGCTCCACGATCTCCCCTGCCTCCGTCAGCACGCACAGCTGACTCTCGCGTTTGTGCAGATCGAGCCCTATCGTATCCATTGGTAGCTGGCCTCCCGGTGTGCGCCCCGTCGCAAGACGGTGAGCGCGTGAACAAGCGTGTGGGGCTCAGCTTGCCACCACGAGACCGTGGAGGTCCAGCTACCGCTTCATACCAACTAAGCGCGATCCGTTAGGCGGAATGCGGCATGGAACGCGATCCTGAGCTCGAAGCCCTGGTTCGTCAGAAGGGTGCCGAGTTGGAGGCTGCCCTGCGCGAGGGGGGCTCCCCTTTGCCTCCTGGGCTCACGGGCCAGGATTTTGTGGAGTGGGCATTGGCCGACGGGGAGCGTAGGGCGAGGAGTCCGGAAGGACAAGCACTCTTCCAGAAAATGAAGCGCGTGGTTGAAGAGGTCGCCGCGGAACTCCCTGGCGGCGTCGATAATCCGGACTTCTTGTCGCGGCTTAAGGCTCGGTCCCAGGGTCTGTTCGGTGGTGGTGGCGCCGCATCCGCCTAACAAGCGCTTGAAGCTGGCGGCGCGCGTAGATTGGGGAATGAATCTTTCTTCAGCGCGCCGCAGCTTAAGCGCGATCCGTTAGGCAGCGCCAGAAGTGACTTGAGTCCTCAAGATGGGGTATTCTATGCGTACCATGAGCCACTTTCACCTGATCGCTGGCGCCCTCGCCGTCGCTGCGGGGGCCGGTGCCTGCGCTGATGGGGTGGGCCCGGGCCGCGTGGCCGGCACCTACGCCCTCCGAACCGTCAACGACAGTCCCGTGCCTCTCCCGGGCGTGTACGAGCCCGTCAGCGGCACGATCACACTGATGGCCGCGGGGCGGGCGGAACGCCGCGTGCGGTACCGCATGACCGCCGAGGGTACGGTTCGCGAGTTCGCGGCCACCGGGAGCTTCCGTCTTCGGGGGTCTGTCCTGGAGCTCGCCCTGCGCGAGGGCGACCACGTGTGGACCCCACAGGCTGAACTCGTCGGCGCAAGGATCACGCTGCGGTACCCCCACCCGGCCGACGGCCCAGACATCGTGGAACTCTACGAGCGTCGGTAGACGGGTGGCGCTGCCTAACCAGCGCTTGAAGCTGACGGCGCGCGTAGATTAAGGAAATGAATCTTTCTTCTTCAGCGCGCCGCAGCTTAAGCGCGATCCGTTAGGCCGCCGACACAAGATTACGAGAAGGAATAGGTTGCTCGGCGTGTTCGCCATTCGCGCTCTTGCCGTCCTGCCGCTAATCGCCGCGACCGGCGTCGAGGCGCAACAAGCGCACCCGATGATCGAGAACTTGCCGTCGTTGGCTGGCGCACTCGATTCAACTGGCTTGAGTGGCACCGTTTTGGTCTACGATCTCCGAAGAAATCGGTACGAGGCGGTGCATCCAGAGTTCGCGGCCGCTCTGAGGATTCCAGCTTCGACCTTCAAGATCGCCAACTCGCTCATCGCGCTCGACGCCGGAGTCGTTCAG
>JAUYMQ010000514.1 GCA_030698575.1 Deltaproteobacteria bacterium | reverse complement strand
GCCGCCGCAGCCGGCGTCGACCTTGCAGTTACGGGCGTTGTTCGCGTTGCCCGGCGCGTTGCAGATGCCCGCGGTGAGGGTGTTGCTCACGATGAACTTGAAGGGAACGGCCACGGGCGAGGCGGAGTTTCCCGGCTGGGGCACGGGGGTGGGGAAGGAGCCGCCCTGCACATCCGAGGCACCGAGATCAAGCTCCGTCACGGCGTTGCCCACGAGGGGATCGAGGCAGGCGCAGTCGTTGTTTCCACCGCCGCTGATGTTGCAGTTTCCGGGGTCGAGCGCGCGAAGCCGCGAGTTCTGGCAGAGGAAATCCGCCGAAGGGTCGGAGCAGTTGCCGTTGATCGGCAGAACGCCGAACTCCGAGCCGAAGCCCGAGATGCGGATCGTGGCTGCGATGGGACCGTCCGTACAGGTTCCACCCGGGCAGGTGTCGAGAGGACTCGAGCAGGCGAGCCCGTTGCGCGCTCCGCCCACGCAGAACGTGAGGTTGCACTCGTAGGTTCTGATCGAGGCGTTGGTGCCCGCCGGGCAGTTGTTGCCCGAGGACCCCGTGCGGGTCTTCCTGACGAAATTGCCCAGGCCACCGCACATGTCCGCGATGGCGTTGTCGTTGAAGTTGTCCGAGGCGCTCGAGCCCCCCATCGTGACGTCCACCTGAGCGGTCGCCGGCGCCGGCGTCATCCCGATCAGGACCGTCACTGCCAAGAGGCCGAGGCTGACTATCATGGCCTTGAGCTTCATCACATCCCTCCTTGAGGATATTTTTAGAAAACAGTTTGGGAAACGCAGAGTTCTGTCCGCCCTTTCCATCCGATGGCTACTTCCGCCGCCGCCTCGGGACGATTAGCGGCACGAGGCCCGAACCGAGGAGCAGCAGCGTGGCCGGTTCCGGCACGACGGCGGCCTGGGTCATGAACTTCGTCTCGCCGTTGGCGGAGTTGAATGTCCAGGTCCCGAGCAGCTCAGGATCGTCCGGAAAGCTCGCGTTCCCCGCGATCTGGAAGTCCAGCCGGTAGAAATCCATCGACGTGATGCCACTCACCGTCGTCGTTTGGATGTTGTAGGGGAGCAGGCCGTTTAGCGAGCCGACCTGGCCGCCGAACTTGCTCTGGATCGATGCCGTCGACTCTGTGCTGGTGTTGATGTCGATGGGATTGTTCGTTGAGTCGTTCGCCTGGATGAGATCCCGGTACTGGTTGAGTCCCGCCAGGATCGCCGTGCGCGTCGTCGGCGCGGGCTCGGTGATGCTCCCACCGCCGAGCGAGAACTCGGTCAGGTTCGGGTTAGTGGGCTGCCAGGAGAAGTAGAGGATGTTGAGCCCCGTGAGATCGCTGCCGAAAACGGAAGTCGGCGTGATGCCGCTGGCAGTGTTGCCGGTTCCGGTGAGGGGCGTGATGACCGCCATCCCGCCGCCGCCGTCGGCCGCGGTGATGGCGCTCGAGGCCTGCCCCAGGTTGGCGACGTACTCGAAGCTGCCGTTGTAAATGACCTGAATAACATCGCCCGAGGCGATGCTGATCGCGTGCGCCGCGGGACTCAGCGCCAGAACAAGCGCAAAGGCCGCAGCAAGCGAGCTTAACTTTCGTTTCATGTCAATCCCTCCTGTTGAAGTTGATGTCCTTTCGAATCGAAATTCATTTCGAAACCCATTCCCTGATTTCATTTCGGTTCCTGAGAACCACAGGGGCATCGTGATCGATCTACTTCACGTTCGCGTGTCAAGTCCGTGGTCATCTGGAAACACCGTTTCCGCTTTGCGGACACACCAAGTCGATCCGGACACGCGGTCTACATTGTGGTTGTGAAATCGCCGGAGTCCTTCTTCCGGTTTCAAAGCAAAGCGAATGCACAGCCAGGAATTTCTCCTTCCAGAACTGCCGGCGGTTCCTCGCATGTGAGTTTCAATTTCTCGTCGCGCGATCCATCACGTGATCGCCGGCCTCGATCCCGAGCGAGCCCCGCGGACGATTCGCGGCTTCGTAATATCGGTGGTGAGCAACCGAAGCGTGTGTCGACCCGCGCGGCCGGTTTCGTGAAACGTGCGAGGTCGGTCACGCGTCCGTCACAATGGCGCGGGGCCGGGCCGCATGGGGGACGACAATTCTCTCGATTTGTCTCTAACTCGGAACTGATTCAGGACATAAGCGATGGCGCCTGCTTCTTGCACCGACAGGTGAGGCGGAGGCGTCGTGATCCCAAAGTTCACCGCGACGACACCGGTCCGCCATCGATCGCGGCTAGCTTTGATCGGGTGCCAGGGGGGATGGTCGAAGACCGCCAGGAGGAAACCGTGGATGATTTGATGACGCTGGTCCGACTTGTCCGAGGGGGTGATGAGACGGCGCTTGAAAAGCTCTTCCTCGCCCTCTTCCCGAAGGTCTACGGCTTCGTCGCACGACGCTGTCCTGACAGGGCGTCCGCCGAAATCATCGTTTCGGAGGTGTGGCTGCAGACGATTATGACGCTGCGTCAGATCGAGACTGACGAAGATGTCCTCCGATCGGTCTTCCGGATCACGAAGTCAAGGCTGGCTGCCCACGACACGCCGGCGGTCGAGCAGCGCCGCACGGCTTGAGCCTGGGGAAAGGGCCGGTGCCGCCCTCAGGGGCGACCCGCGAGCGCGGCCGGTCAGATGGCGACGGGATGACTCAGAATCGAAGGGCCGCCGAAGGGCCGTTGCGGGAGAGTGCACGCGACGAGAGAGTACTCTTGCGCACCGAGGACGTCGTTCTCGTGGAACGGAACGCGTTGCCCGAAGAAGCGGGCGAGGAACGTTCCCCGAACGACTACGAGTTGACGCTCGTTCGTGACGTCGAGTGCGAGTTGCTGAGCGGCGAGGATCGCATCCATGTCGGCAAAGGAGATCTTTGCATTCTCCATCCCGGCAGGAAGCAACGCCTCATATCCAGTGGCGGCGAACCCGCGCGACTCCTCACGCTGCGCTGCGCACGACCGCTCGTCGAGAGGCTCCTCGGACAGGATTCCACTCGGCACGGCGAGTCCGCCGAGCGGGGCGCCGCTCCGGGCGACCCGCTTGAGGGCCTGGGTCCGCACTTTCCTTCCCTCAGCCGAACGGCGCAGGTCGCCGCCGGCCTCCTCCGCGAGCTATCGTCGCCCGGGCAACCGCAAGATCGCTCCGATGTCCTCCTGATCAACTCGAAGATTC
Organism: Deltaproteobacteria bacterium; assembly: GCA_030698575.1. GTDB lineage: Bacteria > JAUYMQ01 > JAUYMQ01 > JAUYMQ01 > JAUYMQ01 > JAUYMQ01. Next base: position 1,145 of record JAUYMQ010000514.1, on the reverse strand, counting down.
TGGCTTTGCTGGGCGCCCTTTTCGCGCACGGCGCCCGTGCCCGCGGGATATTGGATCGAAAGCCGTCGGCCTCGGGCAAGCGTGAAGCGGTGGCGGAGCTGGCGGAGTCGATGGCGGGATTGGATCTTTCCGATATGCGCGCGGAGGCGCTCGCGGAGCGGATGAATCTCTCACTCCGTCACTTCACCCGGCTCTTCCGGGAGCGAACCGGCAAGAGCTATACCGACTACGTAACGGATATCCGGATTCAGCGGGCCAAGCAGTTACTCGTCTCGACGGACCAGAAACTCATCGAAATCGCGCAGGCCATCGGCTACCGGAGCCTCTCCCAGTTCAATCTCATCTTCAAGAGAAGCACAAGCCTCTCGCCCAACCAGTACCGCAGGCAATACCAGTCGTGTCTTCGCTAGCGTTTCGATGGGCGTGTTTCGGGGGGACAGGTCGGGGGCGGGCCGAGGGTGCGCTCGTGCCGCGCGCGCCTGGCGCGCTGCGGCGCCCTCATGGAGGGATGAAGCGGACCAGCAGCGTCTGGTCCATCGTCTTGGGGCGCGCCACGCTTATCTTCTTCACACACTTGATGGCGTCGAGCGCGGCGCGATCGAGATCCTTGTTGCCCGAGGATCCCTTCAGCGAGAAGGAGGCGATCCTCCCTGAATCATCCACGGTGATCGAGAGCTGCGTGGGGGCGTACTCCTCCTCATCCAGGCCATCCGGCTCACGGAAGCAGCTGCGGAGCGCCCCCGTCACCGCAAGCTCGAAGGCGCGGTGCGCGTCAATCTTCCGCCCCGGGCCGCCCGAGAAGGGGTCACCGCTACGTGCGAGTGACACCTCGTCGCTGCCCGACGGCGCCTCCACACGCTCGCTGACGGGCGCATCCGGAACCTCCTCGGGCTGAGTATCGGGCTCCGGCGGCGGCGGTTCTTCCTTGGCCACCTCCTCCGGTTCGGGCGCGGTCTCTTCGGGCGGCTGGTAGAACTTGACCCGCACCTCCTTGTAGAACTTCTGGCCTGTCTCCGTCGTCGCGACCAGGAGAATCACCGCGCCCATCACGATGTGCAGCGCAACTACGATCATGATCGTGGAGGCGTGACTCGACTTCGTACGGTGGCTGCTGCGCGTGTGGGTGACGGGCATTCCGGACTATC
>JAUYMQ010000512.1 GCA_030698575.1 Deltaproteobacteria bacterium | reverse complement strand
CGGCGCCTACGGCTTCAGCGTGCGAAAGCAGGACTTCGTCATCGTGCGCGCCAAGGCGGTGATGGTCTGCACGGGTGGTGCTGCGGGGCTCTACCGCCCGAACAACCAGCACGACGCCCAGCACAAGACCTGGTACTGTCCCTTCAACACGGGCGCCGGCTACGCCATCGGCATCCGCGCGGGGGCCGAGATGACCTCCTTCGAGATGCGCTACATCGCGCTGCGCACGAAGGACGTCATCGCGCCGACCGGCACGGTGGCGCTCGGCGCCAACGCGCCGTTCCTGAACGGCAAGGGCGAGAGCTTCATGCAGAAGCGCTGGGGGCACATGGGCGGAGACCGCGCGCCCACGCCCATCCGCGCCTACGCCCCCATCCTGGAGATCAAGGAGGGGAGGGGGCCGGTTTACCTCGACACGACGCACCTCGATCGCGAGGGTGTCAGGAAGCTCAAGGAAGCCTTCCTCGACATGTACCCCGACCAGGTCCTCTACTGGCTCGCGAACGACTACGATCCGGGCGAGATGCCGGTCGAGGTGCAAACGACCGAGCCCTACATCGTGGGCGGGCACTGCCAGTCGGGCTACTGGATCGACAACGACCGGCAGACGACGGTGAAGAACCTCTATGCGGCCGGCGACGTGGCCGGCGGCGCGCCCTACAAGTTCGTCTCGGGCTGCTGGGCCGAGGGGGTGATCGCCGCGCGCGCCATCGGGAGGATGATCGACGACGTGAAGCTCGCCGAGGTGCCGCGCGACGAAATAGAGGCCGAGGTGAAGCGCGTGTACGCGCCGCTCTTCTACCGCTCGAAGAACCTGGCGAAGCTCCGCCCCTTCGACTTCGAGCACCGGCTGCAGAAGATCCTCGAGGAGTACGCCGGCGGGTCGAGCACGTTCTTCGAGATGAATGAGGAGCGGCTGGTGACCGCACGCAAGCACCTGGCGCGGCTGCCGGAGCAGTTCCCCTTCATCGAGGCCCACGATCTCCACGATCTCATGCTGGCCCACTCGGTCATCGACCGCGTGGACGTGGCGCAGGTGCTGGTGGAGCACCTCATCGCCCGGAAGGAGACGCGCTGGCCCGGCTACCAGACCCGGCTCGACTACCCCGAGCGCGACGACGAGAATTGGAGCGTGTTCGTGAACAGCCGGAAGGATCCGCTGACGGGGAAGATCGAGATGATCACGCGCCCCTACGAGCAGACCATCCCCGGCAGCCGCTACGAAGGATAGGGACTGTCCCCCCTTCGTTTAGCTTGGCTGCGGGGGAGGGACTGTCCCTATCCGCGCGAACGGAGATCTGAAATGCCCATCTATATCGACCAGGACAAGTGCAACGGCTGCGGCAACTCGAAGGAGCCACCCTGCGTGCGCATGTGCCCCGGCGACCTGAACGTGAAGGATTTCGTCACCGGCAAAGCGTACCTGCGGTCGAAGGAAGACTGCTGGAACTGCTACGCCTGCGTGAAGCCCTGCCCGCAGGAGGCCATCGAGATGCGCCTCTCCTACCAGCTCGGCTACTTCAACGCGAAGGTGCAGCCGCACATCATCTCGTCGGACACCATCGAGTGGGAGTGCGTCGACACGAAGGGGAACGTCGAGATCTTCCGCATGCCGACCAAGTATATCCCCGTGGCGCTCGACGAGGAACCGTCCGAGGATGATCCCCGCGCCGGCGCCGACATCTAAACCGCCAGGGGACTGTCCCCCCTGCGCCGCGCTTGAAGGCGGGGGAGGGACTGTCCCCTTTCCGACCTCCACAGGAGCCTATCGAATGTCAGACAAGCACCAGGACGCAATCGCCCCCCACGGGGGAACCCTTGTGAACGTCGACGCGCCCGCGGCCGAGCGTGAAGCGCTGCTCGTGAAGGCGAAGACGCTCACCGCCATCCCCCTCGGCCCGCGCGAGATCTCCGACCTGGAACTGATCGCCATCGGCGGCTTCAGCCCGCTCACGGGCTTCATGACGAGCGCGGACTACAGCCGCGTGGTAAGCGACATGTCACTGGCGAGCGGGCTTCCCTGGACCATTCCCGTGACGCTATCGGTCGGCGACGACCTGGCGAAGAAGCTCAAGGCGGGGCAGGAGGCGGCGCTGACGGACGCCAACGGGAGAGCGCTTGCGATCATGAAGATCGAGGACGTCTTCCCGAACGACAAGCAGAAGGAGGCGCAGGAGGTCTACAAGACGACTGAGGAAGCGCACCCCGGCGTGGCCGCTCTTTACCGCGGCGGCGACACGCTCGTGGGCGGGCCGATAACGGTTTTGAACCGCCCGACGCACGGCGAATTCAAGCCCTACCGCCTCGAGCCCGCCCAGACCCGCGCGGCCTTCCGGGAGCGCGGTTGGCGACGCATCGTCGGCTTTCAGACGCGTAACCCCGTTCACCGCGCGCACGAGTACATCCAGAAGTGCGCGCTCGAGATCGTCGACGGCCTGCTGCTGCACCCCATCGTGGGCGAGACCAAGGGCGACGACATCCCGGCCGACGTTCGGATGCACTGCTACGAGGTGCTGCTGGAGGGCTACTACCCGAAGGACCGCGCGATGCTGGTCGTGAACCCGGCCGCCATGCGCTACGCGGGGCCTCGCGAG
>JAUYMQ010000510.1 GCA_030698575.1 Deltaproteobacteria bacterium | reverse complement strand
CATGCGCACCCGTGAGGGGCCGCCTCGCAATGACATGCGCACCGGGCGTCGCGCCTTGCGCGGAACCTCGCTCCCCGCAATGACATGCGCGCCGGGCGCCGCGCTTCAGGCAAAAGCATAGGCCCCGTAGCCCACGACCCGGTCGGGGGTGCCGGCGGTGTCGCCCGAGTTCCGGAGATCCAGGCGCTCCGCCTGCATGCCCCGCTTGCGCGCGACGAACAGAAGCCCGTTCACGGGGTCCCGGCCGCAGGCGTCATCGTAGCTGATGTCTTCGTAGCCAAGCGCTTCGATGGCCCGCGAGGTGGCCTCGTCGCGAAGCCGGGCGCTCTCGTAGTCGAGATAGTGGCTGAGATCAGAGCTTATGACGATGAGCGTCTCGTCGCCGCCCCAGAGCTTTTCGATCACCTCCCCCACCTCGGCCGCTCCGGCGTCACCCACCGCGAGGGGCACCAGCGAAAAGTCTCCGAGGATCTCCTGAAGGAAGGGGAGCTGCACTTCGAGGCTGTGCTCTTCAGCGTGAGCCTCGTCGAGCACCGAAACCTGCGGGAGGGGCATAATCGAGGCGACGGCGGCGGCGTCGATCGGGACCTCGCCGAGGGGCGTCCGGAAGGCGTCGGCGCTGCTCACGGCCAGGCCGCTGAAGCGCACGCGATGCGCCGGGCCGAGCAGCACCACCCGGCGAACCCGGCCGCGGGCAGAAGCCACGCGCGCGTAAGCGGCGGCGGCGATGGGGCCCGAGTAAACGTAGCCCGCGTGCGGAACGATGATGGCCTTGGGGGCCCCCTCGCCGGGACGGGCCTCCGCCAGATAGCGCCCGATCATCGCGCGCAGCTCGCCTGCGTCGGCGGGGTAAAAAAGACCTGCAACAGCGGGCTTCCTGGGCGTGGGCATGGCGGCGATCCTCTCATCATGCGCACCGGGGTCGATAGACAGCATGGCGCCCCGATGCCGTGCAAGCAAGGGGGGGCCGGGGGCACGGGCTTCGCGCAGCCCTTGTCGGGCCGCGGGATGCTCCCTAGACTCTTGACTGACGGCATTCATGGCAGGAGTCGCGCCCGTGACATTTAAAGAGAAATCCGGTCAAGAGAAACCAGGACAGACGCAACGCAGGGAAGCCCCGCCCGATAGTTTTCCCACGAAGTACTGGCACAAGCTCGGCGACGGCAAGATCCAGTGCGACGTTTGCCCCCGCTTCTGCCAGCTGCAGGAGGGGCAGCGGGGTCTCTGCTTCGTGCGGGCGCGGCAGGGCGATGCCATCGTGCTCACCACCTACGGACGGTCGAGCGGCTTCTGCGTCGATCCCATCGAAAAGAAGCCGCTGAACCACTTCCTGCCGGGCACGCCGGTGCTCTCCTTCGGGACCGCCGGCTGCAACCTTGCCTGCAAGTTCTGCCAGAACTGGGACATCTCCAAGTCGCGCGAAATGGACACGCTGGCCGACGAGGCCTCGCCCGACACCATAGCGCGGCCCGCCACCGAGCTCGGCTGCCGCAGCGTGGCCTTCACCTACAACGATCCGGTGATATTTCTGGAGTACGCCATCGACGTGGCCCGGGCGTGCCGCGAGGAAGGCATCCGGACGGTCGCCGTCACGGCGGGCGAGATCTGCCCCGAACCGCGGGCCGAGTTCTACCGCCACATGGATGCCGCGAATGTCGATCTGAAGGCCTTCACGGAGCGGTTCTACAAGCAGGTCTGCGCCGGCGCGCTCCAGCCGGTTCTCGATACGCTCGTCTATCTGAAGCGCGAGACGCACGTGTGGTTCGAGCTGACGACACTTCTCATTCCGGGCGAGAACGACTCCGAGCAGGAGCTTGAAGAGATGACGCAGTGGGTGGTCGCGAACCTCGGGCCCGACGTCCCGATGCACTTCACGGCTTTTCATCCCGACTGGAGGATGCTCGACACGTCCGCGACGCCGCCCTCGACCCTGACCATGGCGCGCCGCATTGCCAGGAAGAACGGGGTGCGCTACGCCTACACCGGAAATGTGCACGACGAGGAGGGCGGCAGCACCTACTGCCACCAGTGCGGCGAGAGGCTCATCGGCCGCGACTGGTACGTGCTCACCGACTGGAAGATTGACCCCGCGGGGCGCTGCGTCGCCTGCGGCACGCCCTGCGCCGGCATCTTCGAGGCCAGCCCCGGCGCCTGGGGTTCCCGCCGCCAACCCGTGCGTCTGCGCGACTTCGCCGCCGCCCAGCCCGCCTGACCCAGCCCGCCCGCTTCGCGTCCACGCCCCCTTCGACTTCACGGCTCCGCCCGTGGCGCCGTTGTTCAAGCCGTGGCGCATTGCGCCGATAATCACAAAGTCCTTTGTTCCCCTGATTCGCGTGCGGGCTTGCGCTCGGGCGACGCAGACTGCAAACTGCCCCCTGGCTCGCTTGCCCCCCGCCGCCGCACGGAGGATTCATGAGCGAGGTCATCTTCGTCGGAACCAGCGACGCCTTCGGTGCTGGGGGCCGGCGACAGCCCGCCATTCTCGTGCGGTCTGCCAGAGGTGCAGCGCTCCTCGATTGCGGTCCTTCGACTCTCACCGGGCTGGCCAGTCTCGGTGTTCCACGCGACCAGGTCGACAGCATCTTCATCACCCACTATCACGGCGATCACTTCGGCGGCGTGCCGCTCTTCCTGCTCGCGGCCAAGTATGCCGACTTGCGAACGCGGCCCATCGTCATCGCCGGGCCCGCGGGCGTGCGCGAGCACATCGAGGCCGCGTCGCGGGCGCTCGGCCATCCGATGGACGACAGTCCGTGGCCCTTCGAGATCCGCTACGAGGAGTTGGCTGCAGGCAAGGAGGTCGAGGGTGGGCCCTTTGGCGCCCGCGCCTTCGAGGCCTTCCACCAGGTCGAGACGAAGCCCCACGGCGTGATGATCGACACCGGAGAGCACCGCATCGCCTACTCTGGCGACACGGGCTGGTTCGAGAAGCTGCCTGCCCGCGTGAAGGGCGCCGATCTTTTCATCACCGAATGCACGCAGTACGAGGGGAATTTCCCCTATCACCTGAATCTCCTCCAGCTCGAGAAGCACAAGCCGGAGTTCGACTGCGACCGCATCATTCTGACCCACCTCGGAACCGAGATGACCGACCGCCGCGGCAAGTGCAGCTTCGAGACCGCCGACGACGGCCTCATCATTCGGCTCTAAAATCGTTCGACCAGCCGCCTCTGTGATCCCTTCGCCACGCGCATGTCATTGCGCCCGCATGTCATTGCGAGGAGGGTCACAGGCCCGACGAAGCAATCCCCCGGCAGCTGCGGAGGGGATTGCTTCGTCGCTTCGCTCCTCGCAATGACATGCGCGGCACCATGTGAGCGCCGTGACATGCGCCGCTCCCGCCTAGGGGTGCGTCGCTGCGTCGGCGGCCTCCGCGGCGCGGCGCCCTTCTTCCACGTTCACCTTTCGCAGAATCAGCCCGCCGACGACAAAGAACGCGATCACGCTCGCCACCGCGTTGCGGCTCGATCCGGTCACCGCGATGACGGCGGCGAAGATGATCGGGCCGAACATCCCCGCGAACTTTTCAGCGATGGCGAAGAAGGAGAAGAACTCGGCCGACTTGTGCCTGGGAATCATGCTCGCGAAGAGCGACCGGCTTAGCGCCTGGCTCCCGCCCTGCACCATGGCGACCAGGAAGGCGAGCAGAAAAAAGTGCGCCGCGGTTCGCATGAAGTAGCCGAGCACGCTGATCCCCACGTAGACGAGAAGCGCCAGGAAGATGGCGTGCTTCGGTCCGATGCGCCCCGCGAGCGACCCGAAGAAAATGGCGAAGGGGATGCCGACGAACTGCACCAGGACGATCGCGGCGATGAGAGCGTTCTGCCCGATGCCGATCTCGGCGCCATAGATGGTTGCCATCCGAATTATGGTGCCGATGCCGTCGTTGTAGATGAGAAATGCGAGGAGCATCAGGAAGGCCTGGCGGTAGCCGCGCAACTCGCGCAGCGTCTCGCCAACGCGCGTGAACGCCACGCGCGCGCTCCGCATGTCCGGCTGCTCGTCGGATTCGAGCCGCCGCGCCGGTTCGGGAACGCGGCGGAAGAGCGGAATGGAGAAGAGGAGCCACCAGGCCGCGACGGATAGCAGGGCGAGGCGTGCCGGGAGCGTTGCCTGCGCGTCGGTGAGGTTTTCGCCCGAGGGGAGCCCGAACCAGCCCGGCTGAAGGATCCAGGCGAGATTCAGCGTGAGAAGCAGGCCGCCGCCGAGGTAGCCGAGCGCGTATCCGGAAGTTGAGAGCCGGTCCATTTCCTGCGGCCGCGCGACGTGGGGCAGGAGCGAGTCGTAGAAGACGAAGGAGCCCGAGGCGCCGATGTTGGCGAGGACGAAAAGCGCCAGTGCGAGAAGCCAGTCGCCGCGCTGGATGAAGAACATGGCGGCCGTGGCAAGCACGCCCACGCCGAGGAAAGCGCCCAGGAAGCGCTTCTTGGCGGCCGTGAAGTCGGCGACGGCGCCCAGAACGGGGCAGATGATCGCGACGATCGCGAGGCTCAGCGCCGTGGCCAGGGCGAAGCGCTGGGTCGGTACGCCCTCGGGCAGTCCGGCGGCGGCGACGTTGTTGAAGTAGATGGGAAAGACCGCGGCCACAACCGTTGTGACCATGGCCGAGTTCGCCCAGTCGTACATCGCCCAGGCTCGCAGCTCCGGCCTGTGCAGCGCCAGCCGCTCGAGCAGCGGCCGCTTCCCCTCCGCTCCCTCCGCCATCCCGCCTCCTGAAACAGTGGGGTCAGACCCCTTTATTTGAGCCTCTGGTATAACTGCCCCATGCGCGGACCGGCGCCGTTCATCGCTATCGTGTTGCTCACCTTCCTGGCCTTCGCCTCGGCGCTCGGGCACGCGCCTGTGTGGGACGATCGGATCTACATCTTCGACAACCCCGTTGTCGAGGAAGCCCGCTGGGCCGAGATTGGCGCGCGCCCTACGGGAAGCTACCACCGCCCGGTCGTCTTCGGCACGTTTGCGATCGAGCGCGCATGGCTTGGCAGTGGTACGGGAGCCATGCGGCTCTCGAACGTCGCCCTTCACGCGGCGGTCGCCTGCTTGCTCCTCCTCGCCGCCCTCCGGCTGGGCGCCCCCCGCGTTCCGGCAACCGCAGGCGCCCTGCTCTTCGCGCTGCACCCAATCCAGACCGAGGCGGTGACCTACATCTCGGGCCGGACCGATCTCCTTGCCGCCCTCTTCTCGCTCCTGGCGCTTCTCCTCCATGCGCGATGGCGGAAGTGGCGCGCCGAACCGGAAGCCGCAGGGCGCCCGGTTGCCCTGGCAGGCGCGCTGCTCTGCTACGTGCTGGC
>JAUYMQ010000504.1 GCA_030698575.1 Deltaproteobacteria bacterium | reverse complement strand
TGATTCGACAGGGAGAGGGAGAGATCGTGAACGTGTCGTCCTCGCTGGGGACGACGACGGGGTGGGCCTTCGCCTCCGTCTACTGCGCCTCGAAGTTCGGCGTGATGGGCCTTTCACAGGCCCTGGCCGAGGAAGTGCGTCCACAGGGGATCCGGGTGCAAGTCATGGTTCCCGACGCCGTCGACACGCCCATGCTCCGGAAGTCGAACCTGGCGGTCTTCGGGGCTTTGACGAGCGCGCAAACGGGCGCCCTCATCGTCGAGATGGTGGCCTGCCCGCGAGACATGCTGCTCGTGAACCCGATGATCGAGCCCTTTGGAACCTGGGAGAAGCCGGGCCGGGGAACGGGATTTTCGGTCTGAAGCCGTGAATGCGCGCGGCATAGCCGCGCGAGAAGGAGACGCGATGCAGGGGAATACCGGTGCAGGGCAGCGGCGGCTCGAGAACGTCGTCGCGATCGTGACGGGCGGCGGGAGCGGGATCGGCCGCGCCACCTGTCTCTGGCTCGCGGGGGAAGGCGCCAGGGTCGCGGTCGTGGACGTCGACGCCGAGCGCACGGAGGACACCGCCAAGCTCATCGAGGCGGAACACGGGGGCGAAAGCCTCGCGCTGGCCCTGAACGTCCGTCGCGAGGACGACATGGAGGCGATGGCCGCCCGGACGCTGGAGAAGTTCGGGCGCATCGACATCCTCGTGCACAGCGCCGGCATTCTCCATCCCAAGGGCGGCAGGCCGAAGGTCATGGCCGAGCTTTCAACCGAAGAATGGGATGCGGTCATCGAGACCAATCTCCGCGGGACCTTTCTCGCGAACCGCGCCGTGGTCAACCCCATGATTCGCCAGCGGGGAGGACAGATCATCAACATTTCCTCCACCCTGGGGCGGAAGGCGGAGGCGTTCGAATCAGCCTACAGCGCCTCGAAGTTCGGCGTGATCGGTCACTCTGAATCTCTTGCAGAGGAAGTTCGCCCGTTCGGAATCAAGGTGATGGTGGTCTGTCCCGGCGCGGTGGCCACGAACCTCTGGGAGCAAAACGGCCCGATCGGCGCTCCCGAGTTCGCGCTGCCGCCGGAACGCATCGCCAATCTCATCGGCTACATGTTGACGCTGCCGCCGGACACCATCCTCCAGAACGTGGTGGTCATGCCATTCAAGACCCGCCGGCGGAAGAAGAAAGCCGTGGACGCGAAGGACGGCGTGGATGAGGCAAAAAGATGAACCGATGGGTGCCCCAAAGCACGGGAGTGAGCGACGGGGTTTCCGCCCGCGTGAGGACAAGCCAGGTGCTGTTCGAGAACCGGCGCTACGACGAGGCTGCGGTCGAAGCGCGAAAGGTGCTCGAGATGGACCCGCGCTCGCCGATCGGCCATAGCATGCTGGCCCGCATATGCATTGTTCAGGGGAACTTCGACGAGGCGCTGGAGGAATGCAACAAGGCGACGGAATCTAATCCACGACACGCCGACACGCGTTTCCTCCGGGCGCACATCTATCACCGGAAGGGGCTCCCCGCGCAGGCTATCACCGGCTACCGGGAGGCTCTGGCTCTGCGCCCGACCTACACCGAGGCGCGGATCAGCCTGGCGCAGATCTACAAGGAACTCGGCCGAATGGAAGAAGCGCGCGACGAACTTGCGAAGGCGCTCGAGGAGAAGCCCGACCTTCTCGCAGGCCATCTTCTCATTGCGGAGATCGATCTGGGCCAGGGGGATACGGAGGCCGCCCTCGAGTCCGCCCGCAAGGCCAGCGCGCTGAACCCGCACCTTCCACGCGGCCACTACCTGATCGGAAGCTGCCTGATGGCCATGGAGCTTTTCGAGGAGGCGGGGAAGGCCTTCGACCAGGCGGTCGCGCTGAATCCGGTCGAGATCGTCGCTCCCCTCGCGCGATCGGCGAACCTGCTCGAGCAATCGCGCCTCGACGAGGCGCTGGTGAGTTGCGATGAGGCGCTCCGGATTCAGCCGGGCTTTCCGGGCGCGGTCGCGCTAAGGGGGATGATCCTTCTCGAAAAGAACCGTCCGCTGGAAGCGATCCACGCGCTCCAGCAGGCGCTGAAGCACGCGCCCGGCAGTGCGCGGATACGGTACCAGCTCGGCCGCGCCTACCACCGGCTCGGCCAGAAGCTCGAAGCGGAAACGAATTACAGAGAGGCCTTGCGCATGGATCCGCTCCTCGGCGAGGCGCACACCGCGCTCGGCCATCTCCAGGCGGAGGACGGAAGCGAGGAGGAAGCCCTGGCCTCCTTCGGGCGCGCCCTGGCGATCACGCCCGGATCCCCCGAAGGGAGCGGGACCAGCAACGGCTCTGCGAGCTGGTTCCACTGACGGAGAAGAGATGAACAACGGAAAACCCGACTCCAGCGACCGCCGATCCGTTTTTCAGCGCCTCATCAAGCGGCGCGAAAAGTCGGAGCACGAACGCCACGTGCAGCAGCGCCAGTCCCTCGAGGGCCTGCGGCTCTCGGCGCTCATGAAGCAAATGCAGGCGCTTCAGGCGATCCAGGGATTCCAGGAGCTGGCGCCGCACGCCAAGGGTTCCGACACGCGCCATGAGATCGCGACCAACAAGGAGGAACGGGCTCGTCAGCGCCAGTGGCTCGAGTACAAAGCCGACTGGATGCAGGCCCTTCTCGAAGACACGCTCACACAGCTGGAAGCCATGGATCAGTTCGAAGTGGATCTGCCCGAGGGCGAAAAGACCGGCGCCGGCCTGGCCGGAGCACCGCCCCAGGGAAAACCTGAACGCTAGGAGTCGGCATGCGGAACCTGCTTACAGCCCTGGGCGCGATCGCCCTGGCGACGAGCCTCTCGGGCCTGTCGGGCTGCGCCTACGCAAAGGAAGTCGCGTTGAAGGACATCAAGAAGCTCCCGGGGTCCTGCAAGCAGTCGGAGTATGGTCCCGGCACCTACCTCCGGAAGACCGAACAGGGAGGGAGGGAGCGCCGCTACATCGTGCACGTTCCGTCGGGGTACCGCCCCGACAGGCAGTTGCCGGTCATCTTTTTCTGGCACGGCGGCGGGAGCAGCCCGCAGGGGAGCCGCGGATGGCTCGGGCTCGAGGAGATGGCCGATCAGAAGGGATTCCTGCTGGTCTACCCCTACGGCACGGGGATGATGAAAAGACGGCTTCTGGGGTTCAACGCGGGGAGCTGCTGCGGCTCGGCCATGAAGAAGAACGTCGATGACGTGGGGTTCACCGTGAAGATGCTCGACGAACTCGAACAGACTTTCTGCGTCGATCCGCGACGGGTTTACTCCACGGGTTACTCCAACGGGGCCATGATGAGCTATCGGCTGGCCTGCGAGCTCTCGGACCGGATTGCCGCCATCGCGCCGGTGGGGGGCACCCTCGGCTTCATCGACTGCAAGCCCAACCGAGCGGTCTCGCTGATGCACTTTCACGGAACGAAGGATCCCTACGAACCCTATGCCGGCGGCAAGGGCGAGAAGTCCTTCCCGGGAAAGCGCGACAAGACCGTATTCCGCTCGGTGGATGATTCGGTGATGACCTGGGTGCGAATCATTGGGGCCTCCCCGACGCCGACCTCCGAGATGAAGCAGGGATCGGCCACGCGCTACGTCTGGGGCGGTGGGCGTAACGGCTCGGAGGTGGTGCTCTGGCGGCTGGAAGGCGGGGGTCACACCTGGCCGGGCGCGAAGAGCATGCCTCTTTCGTTCATGCTGGGCGATATCAACCGCGATGTTTCGGCCAATCAGCTCATGTGGGAATTTTTCATGAAGCATCCCTTGAATTAGGAAGCAGCCATGTTCTCGGAGAAGACCCAGGCTATCGGGCAGGAATACACCGCCAGGCACGGCGAGCGCGCCGGCGTGTTCGGTGACAAGCCCTATGGCAATTACGGCCTCTGGGCCCGGAAAGGCATGCAAATCGACGACGCCTGCGCCGCGCTGACCGAGGCGGTGGCGGAAAGAGCGGGAATGACCCGGGGCGATCGGGTGCTCGAGGTGGGCTGCGGCTACGGCGCCGCCACGCTCCACTACACGCTCCTCCACGAGCCGGCCAGCGTGGTCGGGATCGACGTGTCGGATGTGCGGCTGGAAGAGGCGCGCGCATATCTCAGTGAGAACGGCGTGTCGGAGCGCGTGAATCTCCGGCTGGGCGACGCCGCCGCCCTCGACTTCGACGCAGGCTCCTTCGATCGTGTGCTTGCCATCGAATGCGCCCTGCACTTCGACACGCGGGAGAAGTTCTTTCACGAGG
>JAUYMQ010000501.1 GCA_030698575.1 Deltaproteobacteria bacterium | reverse complement strand
CGCCGACTTCGAAGGCGAGAGCGTCTCTTCCTCGACCAGGTTCAGCTCCTCCTGCATCATGATTTTCACCCAGCGCTTCTCGTCGGCGCAGATGTGATCAACGATCGAATCGAGAATGGGCGGCTCGAAGCCCTTCTCCTTGTAGATGTCGTAAATCTCCCGCCGCTCGCGCTCCGGGAACTCCCTCACCTCGTACTCCTCGCGCAGCCGTTCGCCCCGGATGTACTCGATGGCGCTCTTCACCGAGAGATAAGCCCCGAGCCCCATCGAGATCATTCCGCCCACCACCTCGGCCATGCCGGCGATCAAGATGATCTTGCTCGTGAGCTGCGCGCCGTGCACGCCCGCCACGACCGCGAAGGCCGCCACCAGCCCGTCGTTCGCGCCGAACACCACTTCGCGGACAAACCCGCCGCCGGGCACGTGACGTTCCTGGTGCCCCTTCTTGATGGCGCGGTCGGTGAAGATCGACATCATGATCGGCTCCTCTCACCCGGTTCGAGCGACGCCGGGATCCCCTCGCGATAGGTCGGATAGCGAAGCGTCACACCCAGTTCCTCCTTGATGCGCCGGTTCGACAGGCGCTTGTCGCCCTGGAGCATCGCCAGGTTGCTCTCTCCCATGGTCCGCGCCGCCTCGGTCTCATCGACGGACGGGGGCGGCGGAAGACCGAGCAGCCCGGCGCAGAAGTCGGCCAGCACGCGCGCCTGCTCGGGCTGATCGTCGGTGGCCAGATAGACGGCGCCCGGACTCCCGCGCAGCGCCGCGGCCGCAAGTATTTGCGCCAAGTCGTCGACGTGAATGCGGTTCAGGTAGTTATCACCCTTTCCCGGCACGCGGTAGGCACCCCGCTTGATTCGATGGGCCAGCGATCGGTCGGGGCCGTAGATGCCCGGGGCGCGCACGATGACGGCGGGGAAACCATCTCGGGCATGGGCCGCTCGCAGCGTCTCCTCGGCGGCATGCCGCGCGCGGGCGCGGGGCGAGGCGGGGTTCACCGGCGTCTGCTCGTCGATCCAGTCGCCCGCCACCTCGCCGTAGATCCCCGTGCTGCCGAGATAGACGAACTTCTCGAGGCGTGCGCCGGCACAGACCGCGACGATGGCCGCCGTATCGTCCTCGAAGCTTTCTTCGTCACCTGGCTTGCCGGAGCCTCCGGACCCGGCCCCCTGCGCGATCCGCCGCGGCGGAATCATGTCGAAGACCACGTCCATGCCCTCGGCCAAGCTTATAAGAGAAACAACCTTTGTCGTGTCGAGGATCACCGGCTCGGCGCCGGCCTCGCTGATCGCCGCGGCGCGCGATGCATCGCGCGTGGTGCCGCGCACGCGAACCCCTTGCTCGCAGAGCAGCCGCGCCAGGCGCTTGCCCGTGTAGCCGCAGCCGAGGATCATCGCCGCCTTCATGGCTTCTTCCTGCGCCGCCGCGTGGGTAAACGCGGGCGCTTCTCGGGCACCTCGAAGGGGACGGCGGCGCCCAGCGTGATCCCATGAGGCCGGATGACCGCCCGGTAGGCCAGCGCCTCGACCCCGGCCGCGAGCGAACGGCGCAGGGTCAGGCCGTAGACAGGATCGATCTCATCGGCCGGGCGCACGCGCGCGCAATCGGCGCGCCCCAGAAAGTAGAAGATCACCGCGCGGTGCCCGCGCCGCACCATGGCGGCCAGCTCGCGCAGGTGCTTCGCTCCACGCTCGGTCACCGAATCGGGAAAGGCCGCCACGCCGCCGCCGGCGGCCAGCGTCACGTTCTTCACCTCGACGTAGCAGTGCCGGTCGCCCTTGCGCAGCAGGATGTCCACGCGGCTGTTCTCGAGCCCGAAGGGCACCTCGCGCAGCGCCTCGTCGTAGCCCGCAAGCTCCGGCACCCCTCCCGCCAGAATGGCCTCGTGCACGACACGGTTCGGGTTGCCGGTGTTGATGCCCACCCAGGTGCGCCCGGCGCGGATCATCTCCCAGGTGTAGCGGTACTTCCGCGTGGGCACGTCGTGCTCGGAGAGCAACACTTCATTTCCCGGCAGCACGCAGGTCTTCATGCTCCCGGTGTTGGGGCAGAGGGCGGTAACCACGCGCCCATCGCCGAGGCGCACGTCGGCGAGAAAGCGCTTGTAGCGCCGGATGAGCGTGCCGGGCAAGAGGGGTTTCTCGAAGCGCATGAAAAGAACTGCCGCGGTTCAGGTGGAGAAGAAGGCGCCCAGGCGATCGGCGATGACGTCGGGCACGTCTTCCTGGATGAAGTGGCTCGCGTCCTCGATGAGCTCGACCGACGCGCCGGGAATGATGGCGCGGAGCTTCTCGGCGATCGCCGGCGGAAGGAACGGGTCGTGCTTTCCCCAGAGAATGAGCGTGGGGATCGGATCGCTCTTCGCATGCCCCGTCCAGCGCCTGAGCGCGTCGTCGACGTCCTCGTTGTCCATGGCGCGTATGAAACGGGCAAAGCCCGCGCGGCCGGCGTAGGTCTTGAAGAAGACGTGGTAGTTGCGCCAGACCTCGCCCGCCAGCCGCTCTTTGTGGAAGATCGCGCGGCGCATGTTGAATTTCAGATTGGGGCCCGAGGGGAAAACCGCGAGTATGTCGCCCAGCACCGGCGCGCTAAGAAGCTTGATGACCGGCACCGGCCAGTCTTCCTTGAAGGCGACGATGTCCATGACCGCGAGCTTCGCGACCCTCTCCCGGTGATCGGCGGCGAGGATCTGCGCCACGCCGCCCCCGATGTCGTGCGCCACCACGTGGGCGCGTTCGATTCCCTTCAGCCGGAGCAGTTCGCTCACCATCGCCGCGTTGGCCCGCAGCGAAACGTCGAGGCCCGCTCCCTGCTCGCTCTTCCCCAGGCCGAGCAGATCGGGCGCCAGCACGCGGAACTTCCCGGAGAGCGGGCGCTGCACGTTGCGCCAAAGGTAGGACGAAGTGGGAATGCCGTGCAGCAGCAC
This sequence comes from Deltaproteobacteria bacterium, assembly GCA_030698575.1. Lineage (GTDB taxonomy): Bacteria > JAUYMQ01 > JAUYMQ01 > JAUYMQ01 > JAUYMQ01 > JAUYMQ01. The sequence continues at coordinate 572 of JAUYMQ010000501.1, read as the reverse complement.
GATCGCCGGCGTGCCCGGATCCTTCGGGCCCGACTCGACGAGATAGACGCGCTTGCCGCTGACAGGCAGCCAGTCACCCGGCAGGGGCTCGGCGGAAGGGCGTTCCGTGGCCAAGTCGTGCTCCCCCCTTGCGTTCGCTCAGGGCTTCTCGGGGTTCAGGTGCGGCATGACGTCGGTGGCGAATGCCTGCATGATCTCGGGGCTCAGGAAGTTGCAGATGAAGACGTCGATGCCGAGCTTTTCAATTCGCTCGCCCAGCACGTCGATCACCTGGTTCGGCGTGCCGATGGCCACGTTGGGCAGCGCGCGGGCGATCTCGGGGTCGATCCCCACCTGGGCCGCCGACATCTCGCTCACCGACTTCACGAGATTCTCGTCCTTCGAAACCATCGTGAAGAGCTGGCTCGCGATCTTGAGCTCCGCGAAGTCCCTCCCGATCTCGTCGCAGTGCCTCCGCAGGATGTTTCTCTTACGCATGAAGCTCTCCACACTGTGTTCCTTCACGCCCTCGGGCGTCACTGTGCCGGCACTGAAAATCATGCTGATGTTCGCGACGTCGGCTTCCTCGGCCG
>JAUYMQ010000499.1 GCA_030698575.1 Deltaproteobacteria bacterium | reverse complement strand
GCTCGTGCCTCAGCACGTCGAATCTCCCCTCGCCTTCCGGGAGAGGGGTCGGGGGTGAGGGAAGAGCGAAGCTCATCAGGCGAAGTTCTGCATACGCTCGGGCAGCGCGGGCTGCGTCGCGTCCGCGTGCGTGTTTCCGAGCGCGGCCTCGACGAACGCGGTGAAGAGCGGATGACCGGCGCGAGGCGTGGAAGTGAATTCCGGATGGAACTGGCAGCCGACGAACCAGGGGTGATCCCGCAGCTCGACGATCTCGACCAGCCGGCCATCGGGCGAGAGCCCGCTGAAGACCATGCCCTGGACCCCGAGCCGCTCCCTGTAGGCGTTGTTGAACTCGTAACGATGCCGGTGCCGCTCGCTCACCTCGCGCGCCTTGTAGGCGAGGCAGGCAAGGCTTCCGTCCTGGAGAACCGCCGGATAAGCGCCGAGCCGCATCGTGCCGCCAAACTGATCGACGTCGGCCTGCTCCGGGAGGAGGGAGATAACCGGGTCGGGCGTCTCGGGGAAGCATTCGGTGGAGTTCGCCTCCTTCAGGCCGCAGACGTTCCGGGCGAACTCGACCACGGCCCAGTGCATTCCGTAGCAGATCCCGAAGTACGGCACCCGCTTCTCCCGCGCGAACTTGATGGCCGCCATCTTCCCCTCGACCCCCCGCCCGCCGAACCCGCCGGGGACGAGCACCGCGTCGACGTCGCGAAGCGTGGTGGCGACCGAATCTTCCTTTTCGAGATCCTCGCTGTCCACGTGACGGATGTGAACCCGAGCCTTGTGCGGAAGCCCGCCGTGGGTCAGGGCCTCGTTCAGGCTCTTGTAGCTGTCGGTCACCTCGACGTACTTCCCGACGAGCGCGACGGTCACCTCACTCTCGGGATGGCGGATGTTGTGGAGGATATTCTCCCAGAGATCGAGCTTGGGTTGCGCCGTCCAGATCTCGAGCTTCTCGACTATGCGCGCGTCGAGCCCCTCCTCCTGGAACATGAGCGGCGCCTCGTAGATGCTCTTCACGTCCTTGGCTGTGATGACCGACTCCTGCTCGACGTTTGTGAAAAGCGCGATCTTCTGCTTGATCTTCGGGGGCAGGAAGCGGTCGGTGCGGCAGAGCAGAATGTCGGGCTGGATGCCGATGGCCCGGAGCTCCTTCACGGAGTGCTGGGTCGGCTTCGTCTTGAGCTCTGCGGCAGCGGCGATGTAGGGGGCCAGGGTCAGGTGGACGTAGAGGGTGTTCTTGGCGCCCGCCTCGATGCGCATCTGCCGGATGGCCTCGAGAAAAGGGAGGCTCTCGATGTCGCCCACCGTCCCGCCGACCTCGATGATCGCCACGTCGAAGCCGTCCGCCGCATCGTGGATGCGCTGCTTGATCTCGTCGGTGATGTGCGGGATGACCTGCACGGTCGCGCCCAGGTAATCGCCTCGCCGTTCCTTCGAGATCACGGTATCGTAAACCTGCCCTGCGGTGCAGTTGTTCTTGCGCGACATGAGCACGCTGGTGAAACGCTCGTAGTGCCCGAGATCGAGATCGGTCTCGGCGCCGTCGTCGGTGACGAAGACCTCGCCGTGCTGGAAGGGGTTCATGGTGCCCGGATCGACGTTCAGGTAGGGGTCGAGCTTCTGGAGCGTGACCCGCAGGCCGCGTGCCTCCATGAGCGCACCGATGCAGGCGGACGCGAGGCCCTTACCGAGGCTCGAAACGACGCCGCCGGTGACGAAGATGAACTTGGTCCGCCTTTCCGCCATGCTGTCCACCCCATCGCCCCCGGTTCAGGTGCCGGGCGCGCTCCGATGTTCCGCCATGGCCGCCTCGGCTATTGCGAGATCGGCCGGTGTGTTGACCTCGATCGAAAAGTAGGCCGTGGTCGGGACCTTCACGGCGACTCCGTGCTCGAGCGCCCGGAGCTGCTCGAGCCGCTCCTGCTGCTCGAAGGGCGTCGGTTTCAAATTCGCGAATTCTTTCAAGAAATCACGGCGGTAGGCGTAGATGCCTACCGTCCGGAACACCTCAAGATAGCCCTCCCGCGCCATCTCCTCCACACGCCCCTGGTTGAAGCAACGAACGTTCCCCGGGACCTCCGGGAGGGGGTAGCGGCTGAAGGTCACGGCGAAATCTTCGCTATCGCAGACGACCTTGCCGAGGTTGGGATCGCGCAGCACATCCGCACCCGGGAGCTTCGTCTTGAGGCTCCCCATCCGCAGGGCGCGGTCGGCGCGGAAGGGGGCCAGAAGATCGCGGATCATCCCGGGGGGCATGAGCGGCTCGTCGCCCTGGACGTTCACCACGACCTCGGCATCGGTGTGATCCACCGCTTCGGCAAGCCGATCGGTCCCGGTGGGGTGATCGGCGCGCGTCATCACCGCGCGCGCACCGGCGTCTTCGGCCGCGCCGGCAATGCGGGGATCATCCGTCGCCACGAGGATTTCGTCGATGAAACCCTGCGATCGCGCACGCTCGACGCAATCGACGACGTGCTGTATCAGATATCGGCCGTGAAGCTTGGAGAGAGGTTTCCCGGGAAAACGCGAAGAGCCATACCGTGCGGGAATAATGGCTGCGATTTTCATCCCGGCCTTGCTTCCGAGGGTGGAAGTCGGATACCGGAACGCGATCTTACGCAGCTACCTCCTCGATGTCAAGAAGACGATGACCAGCCCCCGCCGCCCGGTGTGCGGATAGAAAGTCGCTCGCCCGGACGAAGCTCGAAGGTGACTTTCCCCGGCAGCCGCCGCTCGCCATCAGGCGTCAGGAGCGCGTTCTTACCCTTCTTTCCGGGCCCGCCCTTCCCGAGTCCCCTGGGCGCGCGGAGCCGCCGCTCGGTTACGCGCGTAACCTCGGTCGGCACGCGCGTCTCGTACTCGCGCACCACGCCGTCCCCGCCCCGCCACTTTCCGCGCCCGCCCGTGCCCCGCCGCAACGCATAGCGCGCCACGCGGAACGGGAAAGCGTGCTCGATCGCCTCGAT
>JAUYMQ010000498.1 GCA_030698575.1 Deltaproteobacteria bacterium | reverse complement strand
GGCCGAGACCGCGGCCAGGGCCAGGTACAGATCCTCGCGCAGCGAGGACCGGATTGCCACCTCGGTCGTAGGCTGCTGGCTGGCCAGGTAGAAGTTCTTGGCGGGCACCATCACGCCCGCGAGCCGGGTCCCCTCGAAAATTTCGAAGCGGGCCTTGGCCCATTCGTGATTCGCGTCGCGCCCGCTCTCGACCCCCTGGTATCGAAGCGTGTACTTTCCCACCTCGACCGTCTCGCCCTGGTTGAGTGTGGCTTCCCGCTCGGAGTTGAAGGCCGTCCCCGTGATCCCGACGAAGATCGCGACCATTCCCACGTGGACCACGTAGCCGCCATAACGCCGCCGATTCTTCCTGAACAGCCGGCTGAGCGCCGTCAAGGTGCTCTCGCCGAACTGCCGCCGGCGCGCCCGAGTGCCCCGCCAGAACTCCTGGACGATTCCCGCAAGGACGAACATCGAGAGACCGAAAGAGATCAGCGCGTAGAAGTGCGTGATGCCGAGGACCCTCAGGAGCAGAGCGCCGGCCACGCCGATGAAAACCGGGATGGCGAACATACGCCGCAGATTCCTCGGCGATGCGCGCCGCCACGCCACGAGAGGGCCGATGCCGGTCAGCGCCAGGAGCAGCAGCGCGATGGGCACGTTCACCTGATTGAACCAGGGAGGGCCCACAGCCACCCGCACGCCGCGGACCGCCTCGCTGAGCATCGGGAAAAGGGTGCCCCAGAGCACCGCGAAGCAGGCTCCGAGAAGGACCAGGTTGTTCAGCAGGAAGCTCGACTCCCGCGACAGGTAGCTATCGAAGCTCGACTTGCTCTGCAGCTCCCGCCGGCGGACCCAGAAGGCAATGACGGCCGCGAGGGTGGTGAAGATGATGAATCCGAGGAAGAAGGGGCCGATGGGCGACTGCGCGAAGGAGTGAACGCTCGACACCAGGCCGCTCCGGGTGATGAAGGTCCCCAGAATGGCCAGCAAAAAGGTCAGGGTGACCAGGAAGTGGCTCCAGAACCTCATGATGTCGCGCTTTTCCTGGATCATGACCGAGTGCAGGTAGGCGGTCCCGGCGAGCCACGGCATGAGCGAGGCGTTCTCGACGGGGTCCCAGGCCCAGTACCCGCCCCAGCCAAGCTCGACATAGGCCCAGCGCCCCCCCAGCAGGATTCCGAGCCCGAGAAACATCCAGGGAAAGAGCATCCAGCGCCGCGTTGCGCGGATCCAGGAGTCGTCGAGCCTGCGGGTGAGAAGCGCGGCCATCGAGAATGCGAAGGGAACCGCGACGCCCACGAAGCCCAGGTAGAGGCAGGGCGGGTGGATCATCATGGCCGGATGCTGGAGAAGCGGATTCAGGCCGCGCCCGTCCCGCGGGACGTTGAAGCTCAGCAGCTTCTCGAAGGGGTTCGCGACGAACAGCAGGAGCAGGACGAAGAAAATGATGATGACGGCGAGGACTGCCGTGACGTAGGGCATGAGCTCCGGGTACCGGCCTCGGTTCCAGTAGACGACCGCAGCGGTGTAGAGCGAGAGGATCCACACCCAGAGGAGAAGCGAACCTTGCTGGCCCGACCAGAGGGCGGCCGCCGCGTAGTTCCAGGAGAGAGCCTTGTTGGAATGGTCGGCGACGAACTTGAGCGAGAAGTCGTGCATCACGAAGGCGTAGAAGAGGAGGAGGATGGAGAGGGTCAGTAAGCCGGTGACTGCATAGGCGCTGCGCCTTCCGCTTTCGACGAGCGCACCGTTGTCCAGGCGATGGCCCAGGACCGACGCGAAGACGCTGTACCCCGCGAGCACGAAGCAGATGACCAGCGCACTGAAGCCGAGTTCGCTCATGGCTGCCCGGGTTTCGGCCGCCCGCTCGGCGCGGTCAACTCGACGGCGCCGAAGGGGAGGGCATGGGTCCGGCGCCGCCCACGTCCGGATAGCCGCCCGCTTCATATTTGGAAGGGCACTTGGCGAACAGGGTGTCGGCCATGAAGACGCCGTCGGGTCCGACCTTGCCTTCCACCAGCACCTCGGATTCGTCCTTGAAGGTATCCGGGGCGATGCTGGAGTTGTAGGTCACCTCCATCCGGCGATCCCGCGACTTGTCGTCCGCTATGGTGAAGTGGATCTGGTGGGCCTGAGGATTTCTCCTGATCGTTCCCGGCACGACTTTTCCGCCGATCCGAACGCCCTTGTCCGCGATCTTCAGCGGCTCGGCGACGGCTTCCGCCACGGTGTAGTAGTACATGAAGGCGTTCGACTTTTCATCGTGGAAGGTGGTGAAGATGAAGAAGCCCAGGGCCAGGACCACGACGGTCATTCCGACGGCGAGTTTCATGAGCTTCGTCCCTCCCCCTGGATTACTGGAAAAATGCCGGTAATGCGGTGGAAAGTGGTGAAAAAAGTTAGCAAACGGGCGGTGCTCTGTCAAAGAAACCGTGCGCCGATGGCGCGTTCGGGTGCGGGGCTGCTTTCAGCGCCGGTCCGAGAAGCCTCTCGCATAGCCGCGCCGCGTTCTCGACGCAGTCGGCGACGGAGATCCCGTTCAGGATGTTCCCGGCGATGTGAAGCCCGGGAACACGGTCCTCGAGATCGCGCGCGAGGCTCACGAAACGCCCGTGTCCCAGCTCGTACTGCGGGATCGCCCGCGGCCATCGCGTGACGTGCCGGAAAACCGGGTCCGGCAGCGGTCCCAGGGCCTTGCGGAGATCCGCGAGAATCATCTCCATGAGAGGCTCCTCGGGCATCCCGACCAGCTCCGGTTGCGTCGCTCCTCCCGCCAGAGCGGTCAAGCCGACGCAATCCCGGGGGGCCCTCCCCGGGAAGAGTGAGGAGCTGAAGAGGCAGCCGAGCACGCAGAGCCCTTCCACGCGGGGCGCGAGAAAACCGAAACCGTCGACACGCCCCGCCAGCGCCTTGTCACGGAAACCCAGCGCGACGCTCACCACCGGGGCGTAGGGGATGGCGGCGAAGCCTTTGCCGGCCTCCGGCATGCTCGGCGCCAGCAACGTCGTGACGACGTCGGCGGGCGCCGCGAGAACGAGTTGCTCCGCCCGCAGGCGTCCTTCGCCGGCGCCGCCCTTCGCGCGCGTCTCCAGCAGGAAGTTCCCGTCGTCGCGACCGATCGCGCTTACCTCCGTGCCGAGCAGAAGATCGCCGTCGAGCGTGGCGGCGAGCGCGCGCGGGAGCGTTTCGAGCCCGTCGCGGAATGAGACGAGCGCGCCATGAGGCGCCGGCCCCTTCCGCCGGGCGAGGGCGCCGCGAATAAGGCTTCCATGATCCTGCTCGAGCCCGTGGATCGCCCGCACCGCCCAGCGAAGGGAGAGCTTCTCGGGGTCGCCCGCGTAGACGCCCGAGACGAAGGGCCCCACGAGGTAGTCCAGGTACTCCTGGCCGAGGCGGCGCCGCACGAAGTCCGCCACCGATTCCTCGGGGGCGTCCGGCCGCGGGCGCGGGATGAAGGGCTCCCGGAGAAGCCTTAGCTTGGCGCGGAGGGGGAGGATCGCCGTCCCGATGAAGGCCGGGGGGGTGGTGGGCAGCGCGAGCAGCCGTCCCGTCCCGCCGGCGGCTTTATAAATGTACCGCTTTCCCGACGCCTGGCCGGCGGCCAGGCGTTCTCCCGCCAGCCCCGCATCGGCGACGAGCCGATCCACGGCGCCGCCGCTCGTCGTGATGGTGTTGGGCCCCAGCTCGAACAGCCAGCCGTCCCGGCGAAGCGTACGTATGCATCCGCCGGGGCGCTCCGTCCGCTCGAGCACCTTAACCGAGCGCCCGGCCCGCTTGAGCCAGAAAGCGCAGGCCAGACCGCTGATACCGCCTCCGACGATCGCGAACTCGACAGGCGATTCGGATTTCCTCAACTTCACTCCTCCCGCTACTGATATTGCCTGCGGCCTGCCCTCAGGAGGCCGCGCCGTTCCGCTCGGGCGGTCGCGCGAGTGCTTCCAGCGTGAGATCGCGGAGCGTCCGCACGAAGTCCGGCCGGCACCCCGCCGCCGGGAGCCGCCGGTAGTCGAGTCCCGCCGCCCGCGCCGGATCGCCGTAGAGAATGTCCAGCTCGTAGAGCGTTTCCTGATGCTCGCTCACGAAGGCGATTGGGTAGACCAGGAGCGGCCCCTCGCGGCGCTCCGCCAGCTCGGCGATGATCGTCTCGGTCGTGGGCTCGAGCCATCGCACGGGTCCCACCTTGCTCTGGTAGCTCAGCCGCACGGGCCCCTCGAAGCCCAGGCGCTCGACCACGAGGCGCACGGATTCCTCGACCTCGCGCTGGTAGGGATCACCCCGATCGACAATCCGCTGCGGCAGGCCGTGGGCCGAGAAGAGCAGGGTGGCACTGCGCCGGTCCTGCTCCTCGAGTTTCTCGAGCTCTCCGGCGATTGTTTGCGCGACGACGTCGATGAACCCCGGATGCGCGTGGTAGCTCCGAACAACGTGGACCGGAAGAGCGCCGGCCCCGGCCTCCGCCGCGGCGCGGCGGAAATCTCGAATCGAGGACTCCGTCGTGGTGCTGGAGTAGTGCGGGTAGAGGGGGAGCAGGACGAAGCGCTCAACGTCGGCCTCGAGGGCCGTCCGGATCGCGTCGTCCGTACGGGGTCGCCAGTAGCGCATGGCCGGAAGGACGA
>JAUYMQ010000487.1 GCA_030698575.1 Deltaproteobacteria bacterium | reverse complement strand
CGGGCTCGCCGCCGACGCCGTCCTGAAGCCGGGTGAAACCTTCCGGCGCGCGATGGCAACCGCCCGTGGCGCGGCGGGAATGCTCGAGGACATCAACGCCGAGCAGATCATCGATCCCATCGCCGCGATGGCCTCGGGCCTCTCGCGCCGGCTCGATCACTGCTCGGTGCCGATGCAGGCACTCCGTCACGCGCGAAAGGAACTTGACGCGACTATTAACGACCTCGTGCTGACCGCCGTTTCAGGGGCGGTGGGGCGGTACCACGTTCACCGGGGCCATCACACCGAGGAGCTGCGGGCGATGGTGCCCATGAGCCTTCGTACGAATGATGAGCGGAGCACGCTCGGCAATCGCGTCGGCATGCTGAACATCAAGCTTCCCATCGCCGAATCCGATCCCCTCCGCCGCCTCGAACTCATCCAGGGGCGAACAGGCGCCGCGAAGCGGGACCGGCGCGGCGCGCTCTACCCGTTCCTGATGCGGGCCATGGTGCTGTCGCCGGGCTTCGTGTTCCGCGAGTTCGTCCGGCAGATGACCACCAAGGTGAACCTCATCTGCACGAACATCCCCGGCACGCCCGATCTCCGCTACTACTCGGGCCAGCCGGTCGAGCGCATCATTCCTTATGCGCCGATCATGGAGCGGTGTCCCATCTCGGTGGCGCTCCTCTCCTACCGCGACCACCTCGAGGTCGGCATCGCGTTGGACCCCGAGGCGATCCCCGATCACGACAAGTTCCGGCTGCACCTCTCGGACGCTTTCGCCGAGGTGCTGTCGCTCGCCGGGCCGCCCAAGCGGAAGTGAAAGGTTGTCAACCCTTGCGAGTTGAATGATTGACAACCGCCCGGCCGCCGCTTATCCTGCCGGCCATGGACCGCCTCGCCCTCTACGAGAAGCTTGCCGAGCGCGCGCTCGACGATATCCCCCCCACGCTCGACGAGGCGCGCTGGCTCCTCGAGGGCGACGAGGTCGCGCTCCTCCCGCTCCTGCACGCCGCCTTCCAGCCCCGGCAGAAGCACTTCGGGCGGAAGGTCATGGTTCACATCCTTAACAACGTGCAGAACGGGCTCTGCCCCGAGGACTGCGGTTACTGCTCGCAGTCGAAGAACTCCACCGCGTCGATCCGCAAATACCCGATGAAGTCCGACGACGAGATCCTGGCCGAGGCCGAGGCCGCCTGGAAAGCGGGGGCCTCACGCTACTGCATGGTGCTCTCCGGCCGCGGCCCGACGGTGGAGCACGCGCGCAAGCTGGCCGGCATCATCAGCACGGTAAAGTCGCGCTACAACCTGCGCACCTGCCTGTCGGTAGGGATCATGGGCGACGAGCAGGCGGGCATCCTCGCCGAGGCGGGACTCGACCGACTCAATCACAATCTCAACACGAGCGAATCGCACTACCCGGCCATCTGCTCGACGCATACCTACGCTGAACGGGTGGCCACCCTCGAGGCCGCCGCGCGGCACGGCATCGGAAGTTGCAGCGGCCTCATCATGGGGATGGGAGAGAAGAGCGACGATCTCGTCGAAGTGGCCTTCAAGCTGCGCGAGCTGCGGGTGCCCTCAATCCCCGTGAACTTTCTCATCCCGATCGAGGGGAACCCCGTCCAGCGCGACGATTCACTGACCCCGGAGCGCTGCCTCAGAACGCTCTGCATGATGCGCCTCGTGAATCCGGGCGCCGAGATCCGCGCCGCGGGCGGCCGGGAAGGGCATCTGCGCTCGCTTGGCGTGATGGCGCTCTATCCGGCAAACTCGCTCTTCGTCGAGGGCTATCTCACGACGCGCGGCGACTCGATCCGCGACACCTACCGCATGATCCGCGACGCCGGCTTCGAGGTCGACGGCAACAGCGATCACGACGGCCGGGCATTTCTGGAAGAGGGCGGTGGAGGAAAGGATGCGGAACTCGTGCAGTTCCGCCTGGAGGGGGGCGACGAGATCCTGAAGCCGTCGATCCGCCGGCCCGAGGGGCGGGGCGTGGATCGCTGAGGGGATTGCCCGCGGGATCGCCCGATCGATCGATTCGTGACGGAAAGGGCCCCGGCCGAACGCCGGGGCTTTCATGTTGGGGCCGGCTAACCCACCGGGGTCGGAGGGCAGGCGTGCCGGCGATGCCACGCGGAACGTGCGTCGTGGGACCGGCGAAACAGCAGCCCTGTCCATCCGGCTGCCAGCAGGAGAAAAGTAGCGGGTTCCGGGATGGCGACGGCGCCACGGCTTGCGACGCCGATGTTGCTCGCGGCGGCTTCATCGAGATCGAAGCGGCCAAGAAATTCGCCGGTTTCCGCGTCGAAGCGAAAGACGCCGCTCTCGCCCCGGAACTCCGCGTAAAGAGCCCCGTCGGGCCCCAGGGCGAAGGTCCAGTTCTTCATCGCCGGTCCCGCCGGCGCCGTGCTCACGGGCGTCAGCCAGAGGCGAGCCTCACGATCAAACCGAAAGAAGACGTCTTTGTAGGGAAGGTCTAGCAGCCCGTCGGCGCCTGCGCCGAGGGAATCGAGTGCCCCGCGATGGTCCGGCCCGAAGGTGACGCTGGGCGCCGATGAGAGCGGCATGCCGGTTGCGAGATCCCTGATCCGGATGAGCCCGTTCACGCCGTTGACGGACCCCGAAAGATAGGTGTTCCCGTCGGCACCGAGCCGGAGAGCGGTGCGAACCTCACCCTGGAGACCGGGAGAGGCCGCTACCTGATGGAAGACCCGGGTGGCCGGGTCGTAGCGCAGCAGCGCCGAGTTGAATCCGAAACCGAAGCTCACCAGCAGGTAAAGATGCCCGTCGGGTCCGAAGCCGAGATCGCCGACCGCGTCCAGGAGCGCGCGGCGCGGTTCGAGGCCAGGCATTCCGGTCGTGAAGCCAGTGAGCGGCGAGCCTGTGATGGAGTCCATGCGCCCTGCGATCCCGGCGCAGTCGCCACATGACGCGTGGATGACCTTGGGCCCGGGGGCGCCCTCGCGGGCGGTGATTTCTGCGCGAGCGGGAGGGGCGTTCGCCGAGATGAGCGCCGCGAACAGCAGGAACACGATGCGCGCGCAGGGCCGCGCGACTTTCAGGCCGGGAAACTTCATGTGAAATCCCGCCTCCGAGCGGACCCCGAACAGCGGAGTGGCGCTGGCGCCAGAGGGGGCTTCGGGAACCACCTGTTCGATAAGTGGGGAAATACTTGACCCGGTGTCGAAAGGGGTTGAACGCGCGTCCCTTGAGGAGAACCGCCCGCGGGCCGATAAACTATGGAGAACCGTAGGGAATTGGAGGAAAAGCCCGTTGCGCCCCAAGTGCCACCGCCCTAGAATTCAAAGCATGAGCCAGCGGCGCGAAGATCCGAGTCGCCAGGATGACCTCGGGGTCGTGACCGAGCGAAAGAAGAAACTCGCGCGGCCGCCCCTGTACAAGGTGATCCTCCACAACGACGACTACACCACCATGGAGTTCGTGGTGATGATCCTGCAGAGCGTCTTCGACAAGCCCCAGGCCGAGGCGGTGCAGATCATGCTGCACATTCACAAGCGGGGGATCGGTATCGCGGGGGTCTATACCCACGAGATAGCCGAGACGAAGGTCGCTCAGGTCCACGCGCTGGCGGAAGAGAACGATTACCCCTTGAAGTGCACCCTGGAGGAGGCGTGATAAGCCGGGAACTGCAGGCAACGCTTGGACTGGCCGTGGCCGAGGCCAAGCGGCGGCGGCACGGGTACCTCACGCTCGAGCACGTGCTCTACGCGCTGCTCCACGACGAGGACGCCCGCGACGTCATCCGCCACTGCGGTGGCGAGGTGAGCTTGTTGCGCCGCCAGCTGGAGGAGTACCTCGACGAGTCGGTCGAGAAGCTCGCCGAGGGCGATGACAGCGACCCGATCCAGACGCTCGCGTTCCAGCGGGTCATGCACCGCGCCGCGCTCCACGTGCAGTCGGCCGGCAAGCGGCAGATCGATTCGGTCAACGTGCTCGTGGCGCTCTTTCGCGAAACCGGATCGCACGCGCTCTATCTTCTCGAGCAGCAGGATGTCTCGCGCCTCGATGTTCTGAACTTCATCTCCCACGGCATCTCGAAGGTTCCCGAAGGCGAGGAAGACGACGGCTTGCCGTCCGGCGACGAGATGGGCATCTCGCCGGCCGACCAGGAAGGCGAGTCGCTCAAGGATCCGCTGGGGGCCTACACGCAGGATCTCGTGCAGCGCGCGAAGGAAGGGAAGATCGATCCGCTGATCGGACGGCATGCCGAGATCGAGCGGACCATCCACGTGCTCTCGCGCCGGCGGAAGAACAACCCGATCTTCGTCGGCGACGCGGGCGTGGGGAAGACTGCGCTGGCCGAGGGGCTCGCTCGCAAGATCGCGCGCAACGAGGTGCCCGAGGTGCTTCGGGAGGCGAAGATCTACGCCCTCGACATGGGTTCGCTGCTTGCGGGCACGAAGTTTCGGGGCGAGTTCGAACTGCGGGTGAAGGCTGTGCTGAAGGCGCTGCAGAAGGAGCCGGGCGCCATCCTCTTCATTGATGAAATCCACACACTCGTTGGTGCCGGCGCCGCCACCGGCGGGGCCATGGACGCTTCCACGCTCCTCAAGCCCGCCCTCGCGTCGGGCGAACTGCGCTGCATCGGCTCGACGACCTACCACGACTACAAGAGCTACTTCGAGCGCGACCGCGCGCTGTCACGCCGGTTCCAGCGCATCGAGGTGGGCGAGCCCTCCGTGGGCGACGCGATCCAGATCCTGCGCGGCCTGAAGCCCCACTACGAGGAGTACCACGGCGTGACCTACTCGCAGTCGGCCATTCGCGCGGCGGCGGAGCTATCGGCCAAGCACATCAACGACCGGCATCTGCCGGACAAGGCCATCGACGTCCTCGACGAGGCGGGGGCCAAGATCAAGCTGCAGCCCAAGGGGCGCAAGAAGATGATCGTGACGTCGAAGGACATCGAGTCCATCGTCTCGCAGATCGCACGGGTGCCGGTCAGGAACGTGTCGATCAGCGATCGCGAGGCGCTTGCGACGCTGGCGGACGATCTGAAGCAGGTTGTCTTCGGCCAGGAGGAGGCCATTACCGCTCTATCGGCTGCGATAAAGATGTCGCGCTCGGGGCTGGGCGCACCCACGCGACCGGTCGGCAGCTTCCTCTTCTCGGGGCCGACGGGCGTTGGCAAGACCGAAGTCGCAGTTCAGCTCGCGCGCATCATGGGAGTCACCTTCGAGCGCTTCGACATGAGCGAGTACATGGAGAAGCACACCATTTCGCGGCTCATTGGCGCGCCGCCGGGCTATGTGGGCTTCGACCAGGGCGGGCTGCTCACCGACGCCATCATCCGAAACCCCTACACGGTGCTGCTGCTCGACGAGATCGAGAAGGCCCACCCCGACGTTTTCAACGTGCTCCTGCAGGTGATGGATCATGCCACGCTCACCGACAACAACGGGCGGAAGGCCGACTTCCGCAACGTTATTCTCATCATGACGACGAACGCCGGCGCGCAGGCGATGTCGAAGCAGGCGCCGGGCTTCATGCAATCGGGCCCCGACCTCTCGAAGGGGAAGGAGGCCATCGAGCGGATGTTCAGCCCCGAGTTCCGGAACCGGCTCGACGCCATCATCGGTTTTTCGGCGCTGCCGCCCGAGATCGTCGCGAAAGTGGTCGAGAAGTTCCTGACGGAGCTCGACCTGCAGCTGGCCGAGAAGCGCGTCGACATGGAGGTCACGCACGACGCGCGGGAGTGGCTCGCCGAGCGGGGCTACGAAGCCGCTTTCGGCGCGCGCCCGATGGCCCGGCTCATCCAGACCTCGATCAAGCAGGTGCTCGCCGACGACATCCTCTTCGGCCGCCTCAAGAGCGGCGGGAAAGTCGTCGTCGACATCGACCCGAACGACCCCGAAAAACTCTCCTTCACCTATCCCGAAGCCGAAGCTTCCTGACTTCCGGTCACGCATGTCATTGCGAGGAGGGCCGCAGGCCCGACGAAGCAATCCCTTGCGCGCACGGGGGATTGCTTCGTCGCTTCGCTCCTCGCAATGACAGGGGGCGCTCATCCGCCGGGGCGGCGGACGCTGCGGAACTGGCTGCGGTCGGTCCGGAGGCGTTCGCGGAATTCGCGCACCGATGCGCGCTCGCGTTCCAGGTGTGTGTCGAGGGCGGCGCGGAATCGGTCGTCGGCGATGAAGTGCATGCTGGTGGTGAATTCGGGATCGAGCCCGCGGAGCTGCTTGAAGTCGCCGCCCGCGCCCGCCTCGAAGCGCGAGAGCCCGCGCGAGATACACGCCTCGATCGAGGCGTAGTAGCAGACGTTGAAGTGCAGGAACCGATGCTGCTCGAAGGCGCCCCAGTAGCGGCCGTAGAGGGCCTCGTCGTCGCGCAGGTTCATCGTGCCGGCAATGATTTTGCCGCCGCGCTCGGCG
>JAUYMQ010000253.1 GCA_030698575.1 Deltaproteobacteria bacterium | reverse complement strand
AGGGCTCGCTTACGAGCGTCGGGGCTTTCGCCTCCCTCACGGGTGGTCAAATCACGATCGCCCTGGCGGAAGAGGTGCTGCAGAAGTTCTTCCGCGACGAGACCCGGAACATTACCATCGACTCGATCCAGAAACTCGTCTGCAAGCACTACAACATCAAGGTGTCGGAGGTGAAATCGGCGAAGAAGATCAAGACCCTCACGCTACCGCGGCAGATCGCCATGTACCTCTGTCGCGAATACACGAACGAAAGCTACCCTTCCATTGGCCAGGAGTTCGGGGGCAAGGATCATTCGACGGTCATTCACGCAGTCAAGAACATCAAGCTGAAGCTCAAGGAAGACATCTCGCTGAAGAACGCGCTGAATATTCTCGAGAAGGAACTGCAGCGCTGAAGACCCTGTGCATCGGCTGTGGGAAGCCCGGTGGGCGATGTGGAGCGCTGGCCAGGAAGCCCGGACTCCGGGGTGGGGGCGAGTCGCCTGGGCAAGAAGGCGTAAAAGAAATGCCAGCTAGATCAACTGCTTGTAGAAGCATTCACAGTTTCACAGCACTTACTACTCCTACTATCACTTATAGATTCTATAAAAGATCACTAGAAGAAGAAAAACCATTCACACTGGGGAGGCCGGCGGAGTTAAACTTTCCCGGCCCTCGACGCCAGGCGAGGAAGAGGTCAGCAGAGCCATGGAATTTCGGATTACACGAAGCGAGTTGCTACGGGCGTTGACGCGAATTCAGGCCATCGTGGAGAAGCGCAACACGATGCCTATCCTCGCCAACGCGTTGATCGAGGCGGAGGGCGATAAGGTCTTCATCTCGGCGACCGATCTCGACGTTGGTATCCGCGGAGCTTACGGGGCGACCGTGGTCGGCAAGGGGAGCATCACCGTCTCGGCGCGGAAGCTCTACGAGATCACGAGGGAGCTGCCCGAGGACGAAACCGTCACGTTCAGAACCGAGGAGAACGATCGGGTGGGCATCAGCTGCGGGAAGATCGACTATAAGCTCGTCGGCCTCCCGCCGGAGGAATACCCGGGATTGCCGAAAGGCGAGGAGAAGAACCTTGTCGAGGTTCAGGCCTCGACCCTTCGCGACATGATCAGCAAAACCCTCTACGCCGTTTCGACGGACGAGACGCGCTACAACCTGAACGGGCTCTACGTCGAAACCGACGCGGAGAAGGGCGTCATGAAGCTGGTCGCCACCGACGGGCACCGGCTCGCGCTGGTGACCCGGAAGGTAGAGGGGGTTGATCTCACCAAGTTCGACCAGGGTGTGGTTGTGCCCAAGAAGGGCATCCTGGAAGTGAAACGCCTCCTGGAAGAGGACGACGAACCGGTCAAGATCGGCTTCCGGAAGGGGCACGCGGTGGTCAAGAAGAAGGACGTTCTGCTCGTCACGCGCCTGATCGATGCCGCCTTCCCGGACTACAACCAGGTTCTGCCGAAGGAGCTCAAGTTCACGCTCAAGGTCGAGCGTGAGCCGCTCCTCGCCTCCCTCAGGCGCGTCAGCGTGCTCTCCTCGGACAAGTCGCGCTCCCTGCGTATGGAACTCGGGGGCGGCCGCCTGGTCATCTCATCCACGAACCCGGACGTCGGCGAGGCGCGGGAAGAGATTGCCGTTGATTACGACGGCGACGCGCTGTCGATTGGCTTCAACGCCCGCTATCTCCTTGATGCCATAGGTGCTTTCGACGAGAAGGATGTACACCTGAGCTTCAACGACGAGCTGTCGCCGATGAAGCTTCACCCTGCGGCGGACGAGGACGCCGTCGCCGTCGTGATGCCGATGCGCATCTAGTCGTCGACGCACGAGTCTCATCTCCCTGCCGGCCCTCCGGAGCGCCCGTTCCGGAACAGCCCTGTCCCCCCTGACACCCCCCTGAAGAACGGACTTTTCCCTTTACAGATTCGAGGGCGAAAAGTATATTAAATGCCCAAAATATGTAGGGAAAATGGGCGAAAGGGGCGGGATGAAACCGGACAACAAGAAGGCCTCGCAGAAGGGCCCGAAGCTGGCCCAGGCGAACGCACCCGCAGCGGGGAAGGCAGCCGGTGAGGGCGACTACGGGGCCGATTCCATCGAGGTGCTGGAGGGCCTCGAGCACGTCCGCACCCGGCCGGCCATGTACATCGGCAGCACCGGCACCGCGGGCCTGCACCACCTCGTTTACGAGGTGGTCGATAACTCCATCGACGAGGCGCTCGCCGGTCACTGCGACAAGGTGACAATTGATCTGCACATCAACGGCACGGTCACCATCGAGGACAACGGCCGTGGCATCCCGGTTGGCCCCCACCCCAAGTTCCCCGACAAGGACACCGCCGAAGTCGTCATGACCATGCTGTACTCCGGCGGTAAGTTCAACGACAAGAGCTATGAGTTCTCAGGAGGCCTGCACGGCGTCGGCGTGTCGGTCGTCAATGCGCTCAGCGAGCGTCTCGATCTGGAGATCAAACGCGAGGGCAACGTCTATCAGCAGAGCTACGAGCGTGGAAAGCCGCTGACACCGCTCAATGTTGTGGGGAAATCGAATAAAGCAGGCACGAAGATCACTTTCCGGCCCGATCCGCAGATCTTCGAGACCCTGGATTTCAACTTCGACACCCTCTCCCAGAGGCTTCGCGAACTCTCCTTTTTGAACGCCGGGGTGGCCATCAGCATCGTCGACGAGCGCAGCGACAAGCGCCACGATTTCCACTACAAGGGCGGAATCGTTTCCTTCGTGGAGCACCTGAACCGCAATAAGGGCAGCCTGCATCCCAAGCCGATCTTAGTCGAAGCCAAGCGCGACGGCATGCAGGTGGATATAGCCATCCAGTACAACGACACCTACGCCGAGAACCTGTTCTCCTTCGTCAACAACATCAACACGATCGAGGGCGGCACGCACCTCATCGGCTTCAAGTCGGCTCTCACCCGCACACTGAACAACTATGCGGCCAAGGCGAACCTCCTGAAGGACATGAAGGAGGGGCTCTCGGGCGACGATGTCCGCGAGGGGCTCACGGGCGTCATCTCGATCAAATTGAAAAACCCTCAGTTCGAGGGGCAGACGAAGAGCAAGCTCGGAAACTCCGATGTGAAGGGGATCGTCGAGCAGGTAGTGAACCAGAAGCTCTCGGAGTTCTTCGAGGAGAACCCCCCCATAGCGCGGAAGATCATTTCGAAGGGTGTCGAGGCCGCCCGGGCCCGCGAGGCGGCGCGCAAGGCGCGCGATCTGACGCGCCGGAAAGGTGCGCTCGACAGCGCCTCGCTCCCCGGCAAGCTGGCCGATTGCCAGGAGAAGGACCCGGCGCAGTGCGAGGTGTTCATTGTAGAGGGAGAGAGCGCGGGCGGTTCCGCGAAGCAGGGCCGCGATCGCCGCTACCAGGCGATCCTGCCTCTCAAGGGGAAGATCCTGAACGTCGAGAAGGCGCGGCTCGCCAAGGTCATTTCGAGCCAGGAGATTCAGACGCTCATCGCCGCCCTCGGCACGAACATCGACCGTGAGTTCGACATCGAGAAGATCCGCTACCACCGCGTGATCATCATGACCGACGCCGACGTCGACGGCTCCCACATCCGGACCCTGCTCCTCACCTTCTTCTTCCGCCAGATGCAGCCCATCATCGAACGCGGCTACCTCTACATCGCCCAGCCGCCGCTGTTCAGGGTGAAGAAAGGCAAAGCAGAGCGCTACATCAAGGACGAGGCAGCGCTCGAAGACTACCTGCTCGAACTGGCGCTGAAGGATCTCAAGCTCACCCGGTCGGGCAACGGAAACTCGACGCTCTCCGGAGAGCGGTTCAAGAGTGTGCTGAAGCGCACGATCGAACTGCAGAAGTT
>JAUYMQ010000472.1 GCA_030698575.1 Deltaproteobacteria bacterium | reverse complement strand
CCAGCTTTAACATCTCCCCCGGGATGGTGATAGGCCGGGGTCCGAAGGGGCTAGACGCCCCCGGCGCCACGCCCGACGGCGTGCGCCAGGGCCTGAAGCGAGGCGGTCACGATATTTTCGTGCCGCGCCACGCCCCATATGCGCGCCCCCCCGTTCACCGCCACCTCCACATAGGCGGCGGCGGTGGCGGCCGCGCCCGAACCCAGCGCGTGCTCGCTGTAGTCGGTTACCTCGATCCCGACATCGAATCCTCGCCCCAGCGCGTCGGCGAAGGCGGCGATGGGGCCGTTCCCCTCCCCCCGCAGCGCGCGTTCGTCGCCCGCCGCGCGCACCCGGAAGATCATTCGGGTGAGTCCGGAGGAGCTGGTGCCCCCGTCCGTTTCGCACGAGATCAGCGTGAGCGGCCCGTCCTCCGCCAGGTACGCCGCCTGGAAGGCTTCCCAGACGGCCTTCGAGGTGATCTCGCCGCCCGAGGATTCGGCCTGAGCCTGCACCCGTCCCGCGAACTCGACCTGGAGGCCGCGGGGCAGCCTGAGCCCGTGATCCTGCTCCATCACGTATGCGACGCCCCCCTTCCCCGACTGGCTGTTGATGCGAATGACCGCCTCGTAGGTGCGCCCGAGGTCGCGCGGATCGATGGGCAGGTAAGGCACCTCCCAGTGATCGCTCCGGGCCTCGCCCAGCGCGGCCAGCCCCTTGTTGATCGCATCCTGGTGCGAGCCGGAGAAGGCGGTGAAGACCAGCTCCCCGGCGTAGGGGTGGCGGGGATGCACGGGCAGCCGCGTGCAGTGCTCGGCCGTCCGGGCAACTTCGTCGATGTTCCAGAAAGCGAGCTGCGGATCGACCCCCTGCGTGTAGAGGTTCAGCGCAAGCGTTACGATGTCGACGTTCCCGGTGCGCTCGCCGTTTCCGAACAGCGTTCCCTCCACGCGCTCGGCACCCGCCATGAGCGCCAGCTCGGCCGCCGCCACCGCGCTCCCCCGATCGTTGTGCGGATGCACGCTCAGGACCACGCAGTCGCGTTTCTTGATGCGCCTCCCGAACCATTCGATCTGGTCGGCGTACACGTTGCACGTGGCCATCTCGACGGTGGCGGGGAGATTCAGGATGAGGGGGCGGCCAGGAGTGGGCTCCCAGACGTCCATCACGGCCTCGCAGATCTCCACAGCAAAATCCAGCTCGGTTCCCGTGAAACTCTCGGGGCTGTACTGGAAGACGATCTCGGTCTCCGGCATTTCGCGCGAAAGCTGCTTCGCGAGCCGGACGCCCTTGAGCGCGATCTCGATGATCCCGGCGCGGTCCGACCTGAAAACGACACGCCGCTGCAGTTCCGAGGTCGAGTTGTACAGGTGAACGATCGCGCGTTTTGCGCCGCGGACCGACTCGAAAGCGCGGCGAATGAGGTCCTCGCGCGCCTGTGTGAGCACCTGGATCGTGACGTCCTCAGGCAGCCTGCGATCCTCGATGATCTGGCGGACAAAGTCGTATTCCGGCTGCGATGCGCCGGGGAAGCCGACTTCGATTTCCTTGAAGCCAATCTGCAGGAGGAGATCGAAGAGGCGGCGCTTCCGCTCGGGCCCCATGGGCTCGACGAGCGCCTGGTTGCCGTCGCGCAGATCGACGCTGCACCACGCGGGGGCCCGATCGATGGCGCGGTCGGGCCAGCGCCGATCGGCCAGCTTCACGGGGTTGAAGGGCCGGTACTTGCCGGCAGGCATGCTAGACATGGCTCGCTCCAATGCGTCCCCCATCCGGCCGAGGAACGACCCGAGCGAGCTTCGTGGCAGGGTTGGTGCAAGGTCCTGTAACGCGAAACCCCCTCCGGCCGTCTCGGCGGGAGGGGGTTTCGCGACAAGGCGTATGTCCCGAAACGTGCTACACCCCTCCCGCCCCACTAAGGAGCAGGTTCGGAAGGAGGGCCAGCAGGATGTTCGGTCGCCGCGTTTTCATCGTCCTGATTGTCTATCAGAGCCATCCGGCGCTGTCAAGGCGAAGAACCATCGCGCCGAAGGTAAAAGGTGGCGCCACCGTCGATGACAAAAATTGTCACCCGGCCGGAAACATGCCTCGGGGCGGCGCCCGCCCTCGGGAGGCCCCTGTCCCGCGGCTTGCAAATCTGATATAAAATCCCCTGGAGCCGGGGGGCTGGAATGAGCCTGGAAGGGCTGGGAGAGTCGCGGCATGTTCCATCTGAGCAAACTGTTCGAGCGCATCGTCTGGCTCAATGGCGCCGTCCCCAAGGCCCTGTTCAGGAGCGGGTGGGCATTTGCCCCCGTTCACATGTTCCTCGAGGTTACCTACCACTGCAACCTGCGCTGCAAGTTCTGCCAGTACCTTGACATCATCGAAGGGAAAGTCGAGACCGTCGGCCCCGTCCAGAGCTTCACGACCGAAGAGATCAAGAAGGTCATCGACAGCTTTCCCAGCCGGCGGCTGATCACCTTTTCGGGCGGCGAGACTCTCGTCCGCAAGGATTTCCCCGAGATCATCCGATACGCCAGCCGCGACCACCGCACCCACATCATCACGAACGGCGTGCTGATCGACGAGAAGATCGCGCAGCTCTATATCGACCTGGCGCCGCGCCGCTTCTGGCAAAACGGTCTCGTGCTCGTCGGCGTGAGCATGGAGGGTGACGAGAAGCGCCACGACGAGGTGGTTCAGCGGCCCGGCAGCTGGAAGAAGACCGTCGAGGCTGTGCGACAGATGGTGCTCCTGCGCCGCGAGGCCCGGAAGACCTTCCCCAAGTTCAACCTCAAGCTGTGCGTCACCCGCGACACGGTTCACGAGATGGTTGACTTCATGTACCTGGCGAAGGACCTGGGCGTCGATCTCGTGAACTTCATGGCCGAGCACGACCTCGTCGGACATTCCGCGACGCTCATCAGCAATCCCGAGACGAGCAACATCGAGATTCCGCAGGCGAGGCCCGAGGGCGTCGATCCCGCGTTTCTTCGGAAGCAGCTCATCAAGTGTTACGAACTCGAGAAGAAGCTGGGCCTGCAGATCCGCACGACGCCCGCGAACCTCCCCATCGACGAGTTCGTCCGGCACTATACCGACGACCGCGCGCTGACCACCAAGGAGTACACCTGCGAAGGCGCCTGGGCGAGAATGGGGATGACAGCCGAAGGGCGTTACACCATCTGCCCCTATTTCCGCACGGGAAACTCGCGGGAGCAGATGGTGCCCGACATCTGGAACGGTGAGGGATTCCGGCAATTCCGGCGCGACATCAAGCGCGACCGCATCTACGCCGGGTGCAGCGGCTGTTGCAACATGAAGTATATCGGCCCGAAGCAGTACGGCCTTGCGGGCGTGAAGAGCGAAAATCCCGCCCTCCTCTCCCTGGAAGTCGACCGCCCGGACAATCGCGCCTGAGCGTTCCGCACCCCCGTCTTACTCCCGATCGGCCTCGCCCATCGCCTCGTCGAGAATCGCGTGGAACCAGCGGATGGGATATTCGACCCGCCCGAGCGTGAGCGCCTCGTTCGCACCCGAGCGAAGACCTGCCTGGATGGCCTCGGCCGTCCGTAGATCCTCTTTCTGAAAGACGCCCCCCTCGATCAGCTCGAAAGAGCGCTGCCAGTGCCGGTCTTCCTCCTCGGTGCGCGGCGCGCATGGAATGACCATCGTGTGGACGAAGACCGTCTCGTCGGTGCCCTGGGGGAACATCCCCAGGTGACTCGTGTAGTCGGGGTGGAATACCATGATGGTGTTCGGAAAGAGGAAGTAGGCGAAGGAGACGTGCCGGCGATCGTCCCAGGTGTCCTCCGGCTGGCCGATGATCTCGGCGATCTCCCGTCTTGCGACGGCGAAGCGGAGGTTGCGCCCCACCCGATCACCCGCCGCCAGACCGTCGGTGAAAAAGGGCGCGACGGTGGCGCTATGAAGCCGCCGGATGTGATAGCCCTCGAGGAAGCCGTCGATGATGAGCTTCCAGTTCGTGCGCACGCGCGTGGCGCGCTGCTGGTAGAAGACCTGCTCGTTCATCCCGAAGACATCGAGATCAACCCCGATGCCGGCCAGATGCGCGTCGAGGTCGATCGTTCCCCGCGGATCGGGCACGACCCAGACGAGCCCGTGCCGCACTTCAACCGGCAGCGCCACCAGGCCGCGCGCGGCGCGATCGAGATTGGGGAAAGCTTCTTCCTGCAGGGGAACATGCCGGAGGGCGCCGTCGAGCGCGTAGGTCCAGTTGTGATAGCGGCAGACGAGCGACTTCATGCGGCAGGCCTTGCCGTCGGCCGCTGTATCGACGAGGCGGTTCCCCCGGTGGCGGCAGACGTTCAGGAAGGCCCTGAGCGTGCCCCCCTCGTCGCGCACCAGAAACAGCGGGACCCCGAGGAGATCGTGTGCGAGGCAGCCTCCCGGCTCGGGGATCTGTCCCGCATGCGCGATTGCAATCGGGTGGCGCCTGAAGAGCGATTCAACCTCGCCCCGATGACAGGCCTCGTCAGTGTAGCGCGCCACCGGGACGGCGCTTTCCCGCTCCTCCATCTCGAACGTCTTCGTCTCGATGTAGCCGAGGATCCGCTGGAGCAAGGCAATGTGAGGTGGATGCTTCATGGCGGGGGCTCAGGGAAATTTCGGCTCGTCGTGGTAGTAGGCCGAAAGCTCGACGAGAAGCTTACGGGCGGCAACGATGCTCGCGCTCGGTGACTCCGGATCCAGGATCATCCGCCCCTGGCGTGCCGCGGTCTCGCGAATCTCCTGCAGGGTCTTGTAGCGCGGCAGGGTCTCCTCGTAGCCCTGCCCATTCTCTAGATCGGCGGCGAGCGCGCCAGCAGCCTCACGCAGGCGTTTCACGTCGCCGATGAGAGCGAGTCGTTTCCGAGTGGCCACCACGTCGGCGCCTTCTGTGTCCGCCTCCAGCTCGGCTTCGACCTTTTTCACGGCCTCGACGAACGAGGTCGCCACAACCGTCACCCCCGACTGATCCCAGGGCGTGCTCTCCCCCCAGCTCCGCCCCGGGGCAAGCAATACTGCGAATGCGAACAGAACGACGACGAATGACAAGGTGTTTCTTTTCACCGGGTTTTACCCTCCAGGGTGGAAGACTTCAGCCGTTGTCCGCACCATCATCGCACCGATGCCCGAAGATTGGAACCAGGCGCCGGAATGGGGAATGGGGTCTGGGGAATGGGGTCAGGCGTGACTTATTGACTTATCGCTTCCGGGTCCGCACTTATCGGTTGGTCGGCGCCCCCAGGTGCTCCGCGAGGATCTCCGCGACCGCCTTGTTGCCTTGCGGATTCTTGTGCCCGATTCGGAGTCGCCCGCCCTCCTCGTCCACGTTGAACAAACGGCCCCAACGGGCCACCTCGTCAAGATTTGGCGGCAGCATGCGATTGAGGGGCCGCTCCAGATCGAGGGCCTCGATGCCCGCCTCCCGGGCGTGCGCAACCAGCGCGCGCGCCTTGCGGTAGTCCGGCCCCGGCGCCCACTGCGCCATGAACACGACCCGCACGCCGCGCTCGCGCCCAAACCCGGCGATCCGGTCGAGCAGGCGTTTCGACACCTCCAGCCCGTCGTCGTGAACGCGGATCGATTCCGGAATCGCCCAGCGGTCCGGATCCAGCTCCCGCACGACCATGCTCACCAGGTGGCTCCGCCGAAGCAGGGTCGGGAACAGCCTGTCGCCGCCCGCCGGTGTGCCCGGGACCGGCACCGGGATGTTCCGCAACACCAGATCGCCGCCTGCGAGATCGAAGTAAGGCTTCCAGGCAAAGCGGTAGGAGTACTCGCAGCGAGCGATGTCGTCGGGCGTGATACTGACGATGAGGATCGCCGGTCGGGTCGTTTCGACGATCGCCTCCGCGCGCAGGACCGCCTGATCGAGCCCGTAGCCGAACACGCCTGCGTTTAGGACCGGCCGCCCGAGCGCCTGCTCGAGGTAAGCCGGCCAGGTCTCGCCGTCGCTCACCTCATCCCCGAATGTGAAGGAGTCTCCCACGGCAACGACTGGAGGTCCGCCTGTCGGCGGGGTGCCGCGGCCGTTGCTCCGGAAGCCGTCCTCCGTGATCGTGACGGTGGTCTTCCAGGGGTTCTCACGCCCTGCCGCGCCGGGTTCGGGCTTGTAACCGAGAAGCGGATCGTAAGTCGCCGGGTAGCTCGAGCGGAGAATCTCGAGCGCCATGCCCGCGTAGTGCCCGGGAGGAGCACTCGTGAGACCGCCATGACGCACCCTGAGCGCTCCCTCGATGATGAGAAGCGTCAGGCAAGTCGACAGGAGGGCCACCAGAATCCTGAAGAGAGCGCGTCTTCGGCTTGAAAGGGTCGTTGGCAGAGGAGTCAACAAGAACATGTGGGGTGCCATGTGTCACGTGCGCGGCGGGAAGTCGGGGCCGGAGCAACGACGGCCTGGCGCGGAGGCCAGGCCGTCGTCTGCCAGAGGCGTCATCTGATAAGCATCGTCTACTCTGTGGCGTCGTCCATGTCTTCCTGGGCTTCATCGACGGCTTCCTGCGCGTTATCCATCGCCTCATCCGCCGCGTCCGTCGCGCCCTCGGCGGCATCCTGGGCCGCCTCCGTTGCGTCCTGAACCGCCTCATCGAGCTGCTCGCCGGCCTGCTCGAAGGCGCCCTTGTCGTCACCACCGCCGCAGGAGATCGGCGCGAGAAGTGTCAACCCCAGCATCAACACCCCAAACAGTTTTAGAAACTTCATGATCCCTCCTTTCACGAAGGTCAACCTGGCCTACACCGCAGGGTACCACTCGATTGCGCGGGTAATCTATTTGTTTTAGGACCCGCTCGCAACTGTCCTGCGTCGCCTGGGGAACGTCCTCCGCTTACCCGAGTTTGCCGGCCATTTCCGCCACGACAGCGCCGATCTGCTCAGCCTGGGCCGCCTGCTTCGGGTCGGCCAGCTCGCCCGATTCATCGAAAGCCTTGTGGGCGCCCCGCAGGGCGAACTGATCGGGAACGACCAGGCAACCGATGTTACCCAGGATCGCCCTCAGGTGAACAAGGCCGCGGAGCCCGCCCAGCCCGCCCGGGGAGATGAGCAGATCTCTCAGACGCTTCGCGTGCTTCGGGAGTCCCTCGGCGGCCTCGAGATCCCCATCGTAGATCGGCATCGGGAAATCTCGAAGATCGATCACCGTGCAAGTCGCTCCGGCCTTCTCGGCGCCCCGGGCAGCGATGCGCACGAGTTTTTTGTTGAACGAATCGCCGCGGGTGCTGCCCGCGAACGCAAGGACTTTCGGTTTGGCGTTCATGCGCTTCCTTTCCCATCGCCCTGCACGGGCGGAAGGAGCGACACGAGCCGCTCGGGAACGCGCGTCTCGCGCCCGCGCTTGTACCGAAGGCGGCAGACGTTGCAGCCCTGTCCGATGGTCTCGTGGGCGTCGAGGCCAAGCCCCATCCGCCGGCTGTAAACGACGTCGAAGAAATTGCAGAAAGGCTTCAGCTCTTCCACTTGCTGCGCCTCGTAGAGCTTGTTCACCGCGCACTCCGTGAACTCGAGGACCAGGTCGTCACCGCCCCCTTCACGAACCTCATAGACAAAGTCTTCGGGATGCCGCCGGGCCTTCGATCGGTCGGCCTGGTTCTTCATCGCATTCCGCGCGAGCCGGCCGTCGGCCAGCTTTCCGGCGAGACGAAGAACTGCCGGCGGAAACCCGGCGAAGAAGTCATCCGCCGCCTCGATGCAAATCCGCATGACTTCGTCGACCGTCTTCCCGCGGGCCTTCATCGCCCGGTAGAGC